>JAQUSR010000028.1 GCA_028710155.1 Bacteroidales bacterium
AATTAAAATTCAATAATTTATAATAAAATCACCATGAAAAGAAAATCACCTATCTTACTTATTGTCCTTTTTATCCTTCCCTTGCTACTAAAAGCCGGCGAAGGGATGTGGTTGCCGCTTTGGTTAGGCGAACTTAACGAAAAAGAGATGCAAGCTATGGGCTTAAAAATCAGTGCCAAAGACATTTACGATGAAAATAACAGTAGCTTGAAAGATGCCGTTGTCATTTTTGGCGGCGGATGCACCGGCGGCGTTGTTTCCGACCAAGGATTGTTGCTCACCAACCACCATTGCGGTTATGGATCCATTCAGCGTCATTCGTCAATCGAACACGATTATCTGACAGACGGTTTTTGGGCTATGAACCACTCCGAAGAGCTTCCTTGTCAGGGTTTAACGGTTACGTTTCTTATTCGTATGGAAGACGTTACCAAAAAAATGATGACCGGAATCACAGACGATATGACCGAAGAAGCCCGTCAGAATAAAATTAAATCGAACCGCGAAAAAATTGAAACAGAAGTTACCAAAGGAACCCATTATGAAGCCGTTGTAAAACCGTTTTTTGAAGGCAATCAATACATTTTGTTTATCAACGAAATCTTTCGCGATGTGCGTTTGGTAGGAGCTCCACCGTCCAACATTGGAAAGTTCGGAGGCGATACCGACAACTGGATGTGGCCCCGTCATACCGGCGATTTTTCCATCTTCAGAATCTATGCAGATAAAGACAACAAACCGGCTGATTACTCGAAAGATAACGTTCCTTATACGCCCAAAAAATTCTTTGAAATTTCGTTGCAAGGCGTTCAAGAAGGCGACTTTACCTTTGTGTTTGGCTATCCGGGAACCACCAACGAATATTTACCTTCGTATGCGATCAACGAAACAGTGAACGTTACCAACCCGATTCGTATCGATATGAGAACGAAACGATTGGATATTATGAAAGCAGCCATGAACAGCGACCCGAAAATCCGTATCCAATATTCCAGCAAAGTTGCCGGCATTGCCAACGGCTGGAAAAAGTGGCAAGGCGAAAGCGGTGGCATTCTGCACGTGGACGGCATCGGTCAAAAACAAAATTTTGAAAAAGAATTTACCAAATGGGAATATTCCAACCGCACCACTCACTACAAATATGGAAAAATCCTTTCCTCTTTTGCCAAAAATTATGAAGAAAGTCAAGATTTTGTGGCAGCCTATACCTATTTTCGCGAATCGGTGAATAGTGTCGAGCTGCTTAGTTTTGCACGCCGTTTCAGAAAAGCGGTGGAATTGGCGTCAGACAAAACTTCAGATCCGGCAGAATTGTATAATAACATTTATGATCTTCAAAATTCAACTACAGCCTTTTTCAAAGATTATAATGCCGACATCGATCAAAAAGTATGTGCCGCCATGTTCACATCATATCTGCAAAACGTTTCTGCTGAGTTTGTTCCGATGGATATTATCAACCTTAACTCGAAGTACAAAGGCGATATGACGGCTTTTGCTCATGACCTATTTGCCAAAAGTATGTTCGATAATCCAACCGAGATGGAACAATTGTTGAGCAATTTTAACAGCGCTGCTGCCAAAAAAATCGCCAAAGATCCGGCTTACCAATTGATTATAAACGCAACCGATTTTGTGAATCACAACCTCATACCGGCTATCAAAGAGAGTTACGCAAGCAACGACAGCCTGCAACGCCTCTATATGAAAGCTCAAATGGAAATGCAACCCGACAGACGTTTTTATCCCGATGCCAATTTCACCATGCGCATCACCTACGGCAACGTTGCAGGATTTAAACCCGCCGATGCCGTTACGTATAAACACTTTACCACATTAGACGGAATCATGGAAAAAGAAAATCCTGATATTTACGATTATGTAGTTGAAAAACAGTTGAAAACGTTGTATAAAAAGCGCGATTACGGTCGCTACGGCGATAAAGACGGAAAAATGCACGTGGGTTTTGTAGCCACCAACCACACCACCGGCGGCAACTCCGGCAGCCCCGTTTTGGATGCCAACGGTCGCCTTATCGGACTCAATTTTGACCGCTGCTGGGAAGGCACCATGAGCGACTTGATTTACAATCCCGACATTTGTCGAAACATCTCGTTAGACATTCGTTATTGCCTGTTTATCATCGACAAATTTGCCGGTGCCAAACATTTAGTGGACGAAATGACCATTGTGGAATAGCCCATTATTCAAAATTTAAACTCCCGCCAATAACTCAAAATCGATGTTATCTGCGGGAGTTTTTTTGTGGCTTACCAAAAGCACTGATTACTTCAAATAAAAAAGCATCATCAATTGATAATCACAATGTTGAAAACTATTTTATGAATGATATTTATGATTTGTAAAACAATTTTTCGGCACAAAGAGCGGCTTGTTCCAAAATTTGTTGTTCATCTTTCACTTGTCGGTGATCCATCACCACTTGACCATCACAAATCATTGTATCAACACAACTTCCATTAGATGAATAGATTAAATTAGATAAAAAGTTGTGATTTGGAACCATATCAGGACGTTTTAAATCCACTAAACACAAATCGGCAAGACAACCGACTTCCACTCGTCCGGCATTGATGTTAAAGATTTTAGCACCGTTTACAGTGGCTAAATTCATCGTTTCTTGTACCGACATGGAGGTTGGATCTTCGGAGGAGGCTTTGCTGAGCAACGATGCCAATTTCATGGCTTCAATCATATCCAAATTGTTGCTGGACGAGCAGCCGTCCGTACCTAAACCAATGGTTAAACCTGCTGCTTTTAAATCGTTGTAACGAAATGAAATACCGGATGACAATTTCATATTCGATGCCGGATTATGCACCACTTTTACATCTCGTTTGGCTAATAGTTCCAAATCGTGGTCGGTCAGCCACACACAATGCGCAGCTACAACATTTTCGCCCAAAATACCGATTTTCTCCAAATATTCTACGGGAGTGCAACCCAATAACGATTTTGCATTTTCAACTTCCGTTTTGGTTTCAGAGAGATGTATGTGTATCAATAAATTATTTTCGTCAGCCGTCTTTTTTGCCCATTGCAACATGGATCGACTATTGGTATAAATCGCATGAGGTCCGATAGAAATTTGTATTCTGTTATTAAGATGTTGTTTTTTAAGTGTTTCTAAAGCAACTTGTCTCAATGCAGCGCCTTGTTCTTCGCTTGACGAATCGAATAAAACGGACGAAATGACACCACGAATACCGGAATCAATGACCGCTTGAATGGTGGGATCGGTGTGCCAATACATATCATGAAAAAGTGTCGTACCACTTTTTATCATCTCCAAACAAGCCAAACGTGTCCCCCAATAAACATATTCTTCTGTCAGGTTAGCTTCGTTGGGCCAAATTTTTTCGGATAGCCACGCCTCCAATTTCATATCATCGGCAAAACCGCGAAACAACGTCATGGCAGCGTGTGTATGAGCATTAATCAGACCGGGGATCACCGCTTTATCGGTGCCATCAATGAGTGTATCTACCACTGCATCAATATTTTTTTCAACTTTTACGATTTTGTTTCCTTCAATCAGAATATCAACAATTTCATGATTTAGAAGAACATTGTTTATTAATATAGACATTTTGAAATTTTTTGTAAAACCTAATGTATAATTGTTACATTTTCAGACACATAACCCTTTCCATAAAAAGTGTGCAAATTTAATTATTTTCTTTCTTTTAAGTAGAATGAATCGGTTTAATTTTCAAAAAGTAAAAAATGAAGGTTGTAAAAGAAAAAAACTTCACATCAACATTCTCAACTTTGTCATTTCCAACAACTTCAACATTTTCAACCAATTAATCAAGTTAAACAACTTCAACATTTTCAACCAATTAATCAAGTTAAACATCTTCAACAAGTTAAACAAGTTAAACATCTTCAACATTCTAACCATAAATTTCTTCCGTTAACAATATCAAAAATATTACCTTTGCGGCTTCCCAATTTTTTGGGATATTTGAACTAACGAAACTTATTTTAATGATACAAAAAGACGGAAAGAACGCTATCGTTTATAAAGATAAAACATACACTTTCAATCAGTTATTACAATATTCACATTGTTATTCCAACGTTTTTCAGACTTATCATCCACAACGTATTTTGATTTTCGGAGACAATTGTCCCGAATGGATTTTCGCTTTTTACGGAACACTTCGCAGTCATGCCGTTGCTGTACCTTTAGATTCTCAATCAACGGTCGATGAAGTGGCTTATGTGATTGACGATTGTCGTCCCGATTTAATTTTTGCTACGCAAAACAAGGTGGAAACCCTTCAAGCGGCTTTACAATCACTGAAGATTGAAATCCCTGTTTTTACATCACAAAACATTGATATTCAAAATATTGAATCGGAACCTATTTGCAATTTTGACGTTCCCGATTTGAATCAAACGGCGTTGATTATCTACACTTCCGGAACGACAGGACTTTCAAAAGGGGTTATGTTGTCGTACAAAAATGTATTGTTCAATATCAACGCAGTCAGTAAAGACGTTCCGATTTTCAATAAAGATCGTAATGTGATGATTTTATTACCGTTGCATCATGCTTTTCCGCTGATTGGTTCGCTGATGGCGCCTATTTATGTGGGAGCTACCACCTATATTGCAGAGGGTTTAAATGCAGAAAGCATTCTTTCAACGCTCAATCGAGGAAAAATCGGAATCATCATTGGCGTGCCTCGTTTATACGAGTTGTTAGCCAAAGGAGTGATGACGAAAATCAATACCGAAAAAATCACAAAGGCGATGTACAAACTTGCCGATGCATTGAAATTCAGAGCTTTTTCAAAACTTATTTTCACTACCGTTCACAAAAAGTTTGGCGGACATCTCGAATATTTGGTATCGGGCGGAGCAGCTTTATCCGTAGAGACGGCGAAAGTGTATAAAGCATTGGGTTTCTATGTTTTGGATGGCTACGGAATGACGGAAACCTCTCCCATGATCAGTTTTACCCGACCGGGAGCATGGAAAATAGGTTATGCCGGTGCACCGTTGACAGGAATAGAAGTTCAATCGATTGACGGAGAAATTTGTGTCAAAGGCGACAACGTTATGCAAGGCTATTTCAACCATCCCGAAGAAACCGAAAAAGTCATCATTGACGGATGGTTGCACACCGGAGATATCGGAGAAGTAACAAAATACGGTCTCAAACTTACAGGAAGACTTAAAGAGGTTTTGGTTACATCCAACGGGAAAAACATCATTCCCGATGAGTTGGAACGCAAAATTTTTAAGTCCTCGGCACTGATAAAAGAGGTGGGTGTTTTTATGCACGAAGAGGTGTTGCAAGCGTTGGTATATCCCGAAATGACTCAAATTCGCCAATCAACCGACACCGACATCAACGAGTTGGTAAAAAAGGTGATAGCAGATTTCAACGCTACCGTGTCGCCCTACAAACGCATCAAACGTTTTCACCTCATTTCTGAAGAGCTGCCTAAAAATCGTTTGGGAAAAATTCAACGATTCAAATTGGCGTCAATGATCACGCAACGCAAACAAATTCATGAAGATACAAAACAACATAGCGAACAATATCTCTTGTTGAAATCGTTTGTTGAAAAAGAAACCGGATACATTGCAGGCGAACACGACCATTTTGAAATCGATTTGGCAATGGATTCACTTTCGCGCGTAGCGATGATGGCTTATATTGAAATGACTTTTGGTATCAGATTAAATGAAAGTCAGTTAGAGAATCTTACTTCGTTGGCTACTTTAAGTGCTTATATTGAGCAACACAGTCAAAACACCATCAATAAAGAGACATTGTCGTGGAAAGAGATTCTTTCAGCCAAAATTCCCGATTTCAAACTGCCGCAATCCGGAACGTTGCATACTATTTTGAATAACTTTTATAACGTGGCGTTGTCGTTGCTTTATCGCTATAAAAACAAAGGTGTTTCCAATATTCCCGATCGACCTTGTATTTTTGTTGCCAATCACCAAAGTATGTTGGATGCACCGCTGATTTTGTCGAGGATGCGGCGAAATATCTATCGTAAAACCTATTTCTTTGCCAAGAGCAAACATTTTCGCGGAAAAGTCATGCAATCGTTGGCAGACAAAAACAACGTGATTTTGATGGACATCAACCAAAACTTGCGTGAAGCACTTCAAAAACTCTCTTACGCCCTACAAAACGGAAAAAATATCGTCATTTTCCCCGAAGGCACGCGCTCCAAAAACGGAAAAATGAACGAATTTAAAGAGATGTTTGCCATATTAAGTAAAGAGCTAAATATTCCGGTGGTGCCGGTGGTCATTCAAGGATCGGGTCAAGCAGTGTATTCTAAAATTAAGTTGCCCAAATATTTAGCCTCTGTGTCAGTCGAATTTTTAAAACCTGTTTTACCTAAAGAAAATGAATCTTTCCAAGATTTAAAAGTTCGAGTAAAGACGTTGATTGCAGAACGGTTAAGACGTGAAAAGTAAAGCGTTAATTTAGCCCGATCATCAAAAGTTAAAACCTTTCAACATCTTAAACAAATTAAACAACTTCAACAAGTTAAACAAGTTAAACAAGTTAAACATCTTCAACAACTTCAACAAGTTAAACCCTTTCAACATCATCCCCAAAAATCATGGAAGAACATCGCGAACGAGTAGTTTTAATTGGACTGATAACCAATGCTGTAACAGTAGAACAATCACAAGAGTGGCTCGAAGAGTTGGCTTTTTTGGTTGAAACGGCAGGAGGCATTGCAGTAAAATCGTTTGTGCAACGACTGCCGATGCCAGACAACAAATTTTATGTTGGTTCGGGAAAACTGGAAGAGATTCAACAATATATTGCCGACAACGACATTCAAATTGCTGTTTTTGATGATGAACTCAGTGCCGGACAGCTTCGCAACATCGAACAAACGCTGCATTGTCCTGTTTTAGATCGCACCTCGTTGATATTGGATATTTTTGCCAAACGCGCCAGAACTACTTACGCGTGTACACAAGTGGAGTTAGCTCAATATCAATATCTTTTGCCACGCTTAACCCGAATGTGGACACACTTGGAACGACAACGCGGCGGTATTGGCATGCGCGGACCTGGGGAAACAGAAATTGAAACTGACCGCCGAATTATTCGCGATAAAATTGCCTTGCTGCGAAAACGTTTGAAAGAGATCGACAAACAGCAGGCCGTTCAACGCGGTAATCGCGGAAAAATGGTTCGGGTGGCATTAGTGGGTTATACCAATGTTGGTAAATCCACCATTATGAATGCATTAAGTAAATCGGAGGTCTTTGCAGAAAACAAATTATTTGCCACTTTAGACACGACTGTTCGAAAGGTGGTCATCGAAAATCTCCCGTTTTTGCTGACCGACACCGTAGGTTTTATCCGCAAGTTGCCCACTGGTTTGATAGAATCGTTTAAATCGACTTTGGACGAAACCCGCGAAGCCGACATTTTGTTGCACGTGGTGGATATTTCGCATCCGCATTTCGACAATCATATTGAGGTCGTAGAACAAACGTTAGCCGACATAGAAGCAGCTAATAAACCTACTATTATGATTTTCAACAAAATGGATGCCTACCCTACCCCACTCGAAACGAATGATGAAGAAGAGGCGTTTGTTACGTTGGAGCAGTTGAAAAAATCGTGGATGAATCGGTCGAAATATCCCGCAATATTTATCTCCGCCCTTCAAAAAGAAAATTGGGATGAATTAAAATCAGTTCTCTATCAAGAAGTTCGGAAAGTTCATATTCAACGATTTCCTTTTAATGATTTTTTGTATTGAAAAAATCGAATAGGGCAACCTCGTTTTAACCTTTCTCAATGTAATCGTTACATCATCAAAATGACTTATAAAAAGATCATTTTCGATAGACGAATATTCAGCACGAAGTTATAAATTTTCATAAAATATTTAACAATCAGTGATTTACAAAACATTACGGATTGTTTATTTGTATTTATACATTCATAGGAATAATAACCGAAATCCTATTCGACACCTCCACTCGACTGTTAGACAGCCGACCTTAAACCGAAAAAATTGATCACAAAACTTTGAAAGTATTTTTCATAAAAATTCAATCAACAATTTTTAAATTAATCATTTGTTTTAATCGTTTGATTAAAATTATTTATATCTTTGCAGCCGATTTAATCATAACAAATTATGGCAACAGATACTGAAGAAAAAATTAAAGTAGCAGCACGTAATGTATTCAAAAAGAAAGGATTTGCTGCAACCCGAACGCGTGATATTGCAGAAGAAGCCGGCGTGAATTTAGCACTACTCAACTATTATTTTAAAAGCAAAGAACTTCTTTTTAACGAAGTGATGTTTGAAATTATCTTAGATTTTAAACGAACGTTAGTCCAATTTTTGAATGATGATTCTTTGAGTTTTGAAGATAATTTGCAACGACTTATCGATACCTACACCGAATTGTTTTTGCGTGAGCCGGAACTTCCTCTGTTTGTAATGGGAGAATTGCGAAATAATCCGCAGGTTGTGGTAGAAAAGATCAAGCCTGCCGATCTCATTTATGGTTCTACTTTTGAAAAACAATTATCGGCCATGTTGGGCAATTCGTCAGTGGATGCCACACAAATATTCATCAATGCCATATCGATGACGTTTTTCCCGTTTATCAGTCGTCCGATGGTACAAAATGTTTGCGGCATTGACGATGAAAATTTTGTCAAAATGGTGCGAGAACGCAGTCGGAATATTCCGAAATGGATTATGAGTATCATTCAAACCGATATTAAAACAAATTGATTATGAAACGTCTAACTATTGTTATCGTAATGATTTTTTCTTCTTTGGTTGCCAAAAGTATCACCATTGAAGAATGTTATCGTTTATTGCACGACAACTATCCGTTGATTCGGCAATACGACTTAAACCTGCAGTTGGAGCAGTTTTCGTTTTCGAATGCGGCTCGAAGCTATTTGCCACAAGTGGCTTTGTCGGGACAAGCTACCTATCAAAGTGATGTTGCTGCATTTCCCGATGAAATGAACACGCTTTATCAACGGATTGGTATTGATTTTCAAGGTCTCACGCGAGATCAATATAAATTGATGTTGCAACTGAACCAATTGATTTGGGACGGAGGTGTTTCTAAAGCACGCCAAGAATTGTCGGCGGCGGAAGAAAATGTGGCTCAATTGACGGTGGATAAAGAATTGGACGCGATCAAAAATCGAGTCAATCAAATTTATTTTGGGATTTTGGTGATGCAATCTAATCTGCAAACCAATCTTTATGTGGATACTTTATTGCACAACAATCTGAAAGTCATCGAGTCTGCTGTTAAAAACGGTGTGGCAATGTCATCTGATTTGGATCAAATTACTGTTGAAATTTTGTCGTTGGAACAACAGCGGACGCAAATTACTAATAATATTGTGTTGTATAGAAAGATGATGTCGTTGATGATTGGTCGAGAAATATCTGAAACGGAAGTGTTTGAAATTCCATCTGTTCCGACAATTGACCAAATGCTGAATAATCGAACAGAATTGAAACTTTTTGACGCACAAAAATTGCAGTTGGAAACACAACGTAAAATGGTGAATAGCAATATTATGCCACGATTCGATATCTTTGCTCAAGGCTGGTACGGACGCCCCGGGTTGAATTTGTTTGAAGATATGCTGTACAACCATTTTTCGTGGAATTACATCGCCGGCATCCGTTTTCAATGGAATATCAGCGGTTTTTATACTCGAAAAAATCATTTAAATCAGCTGCAAGTTCAAAGTAATTCTATTGACATTCAAAAAGATGTGTTTCTTTGGAATTTGAATCTGCAACAATCGCAATTGGAAAGTGAAATTGAAAAAATGCGCGATTTGCAGGAAAAAGATACTCAAATTGTTACCCTTCGACAATCGATTCGGAAAGCCTCCGAGTCGAAATATCGCAACGGGATTATCACCGCTACCGATTTGTTGAGCGATATTACCAACGAAAATCGTGCAATGATGTTGGGAAATATTCACGAATTGGATATGCTTAGAAGTATTTATGACTTAAAAACAACGTTAAATCAATAATAATCAACAAAATGAAAAAAATAATCATCTTTTTGGCTGCGGTTGTACTCTTTACCGCTTGCAACAACGAAAAAAAATATGATGCCGAAGGCAGTTTTGAATCGGACGAGGTTACGGTTTCGGCAGAAGCCAACGGAAAAATATTGTCGTTCAATCTTCGCGAAGGTGATGAAATTCAAGCCTTTCAAACGGTTGGCAATATTGATTCTGTGCAAATTTATCTCACCAAACTGCAATTGGAGAAAAACGTAAAATCGGTGAGCAGCAACAGTCCTGACGTAAGCAAACAGATTGCTATTTTGGAAGAACAAATCCGCAAAGTGAATGTGGAACATCGCCGCGTGGAAAACCTATTGAAAGACGGTGCCGCCACACAAAAGCAGTTAGACGATTTGGATTCGCAATTGGCAGTTTTACAGAGTCAGCTGGAAGCACAAAAATCATCGTTAAACAATTCGGTGTCAAGTATCAACGCTCAAAGTTCGAGCATCGAAGTGCAAATTGACCAAGTTAACGATAAATTGGCAAAATGTGTCATCGTTTCGCCTGTTTCGGGCACGGTGTTGGCAAAATATGCCCAAGCGGGTGAGTTTACCGCTATAGGAAAACCGCTTTTTAAAATTGCTGATTTACAGAATGTTTACTTGCGCGCCTATCTCACCTCCGGCCAAATTGCCCGAATAAAATTGGGACAACAAGTAAAAGTTTTTGCCGATTTCGGAGGCGACAACACGCATGAATATCAAGGCACCATCGAGTGGATTTCAAGCAAAAGCGAGTTCACACCCAAAAATATCCAAACTGATGATGAACGCGAGAACTTGGTTTATGCCGTCAAAGTGGCTGTTAAAAACGATGGATTCATCAAATTAGGGATGTATGGCGGCATTGTAATCAATTGATTTTATAAATGAATATCTAAAAAATGATGCGTAAATTCGCGGAGATAATCAGCGAAATTCAATCTAATCATTTAGAAAATAATAAATTATGGCAGCAATTCAAACCAACCAATTGGTCAAAACCTTCAACGCAGGCAAAGTGTCGGCGGTGAACGGTATTTCGCTGACGGTGGAAGCCGGTGAGCTGTTTGGTATCATCGGTCCGGACGGAGCCGGCAAAACTACGCTCTTCCGATTGCTCACCACGCTCTTGAAACCCGACAGCGGCTCTGCCACCATCGACGGATTGGATATGGTGAAGGATTACAAGCAGATACGTAGTCGCGTGGGCTATATGCCGGGGAGATTTTCACTCTATCCCGATTTGACGGTCATAGAAAATCTGAGCTTTTACGCCTCTGTTTTCGGCACAACCATCCAACAAAAATATGAACTCATCAAAGATATCTATTGCCGATTGGAGCCGTTTGCCGACCGCAAAGCCGGAAAACTGTCGGGCGGCATGAAACAGAAGTTAGCACTTTGTTGCGCGTTGATTCATGCTCCGTCTGTGTTGTTTCTCGATGAGCCGACTACCGGCGTAGATCCCTCTTCGAGACGCGAGTTTTGGGATATGTTGGCGAAACTTAAAACGCACGGCATCACCATCTTGGTTTCGACTGCCTACATGGATGAGGCTTCTCGCTGCAACCGACTTGCTATGATGAACAACGGACGTTTTATCGGTATTGGAACGCCACAAACCATTGTCAATGAATTTGATAAAACGTTGTTAGCGATTCGTGGCGACGAAATGTATCGACTGCTCAACGATGTTCGCAACATCGAAGGAATTGAAGAGTGTTACACTTTCGGCGATGTGCATCATATTCGATTACAAAAAGATACAAACCTGAAAATGACTGATATAGAGCAAATTCTCGTTCATCAATATCATCATACTAATGTAAAAATGGAACCGTGTCAACCCACAATGGAAGATTGTTTTATGAACGCATCAAAAAAGGAGCGTTAAGATGGAAAATGTGATAGAAGTTCAAAATCTGGTCAAAAAATTCGGCAACTTTACAGCTGTCGATAATATTAGTTTTGAAGTACATAAGGGCGAGATTTTCGGTTTTTTGGGAGCCAACGGCGCAGGCAAAACCACTGCCATGCGGATGTTGTGCGGTCTTAGCTATCCGACTTCAGGCTCCGGAATAGTTGCCGGCTTCGACATTCGCACGCAAGCCGAACAGGTGAAACGCCAAATCGGCTACATGAGTCAGCGTTTCTCGCTTTACGAAGACTTGACCGTTCTCGACAACATTGAACTTTTCGGCGGCATTTACGGCGTTTCCAAACGCGAAATAGCGGAACGCTCCGAGCAACTTCTTGAAAAATTGCAATTTACTTCCGAAAAGAACAAACGCGTAAAAGATTTGCCGCAAGGGTGGAAACAGAAGTTGGCTTTTTCGGTGGCTGTTTTTCATCGTCCGCAAATCGTATTTTTAGACGAACCCACCGGCGGCGTTGATCCAACAACACGGCGACAATTTTGGGAAATGATTTTGGAAACCGCCCATAACGGAATAACCGTCTTTGTAACAACACATTATATGGATGAAGCCGAATATTGTCATCGCGTGTCGATGATGGTGGACGGACATATCGAGGCGTTGGATTCGCCGCAAAATTTAAAACTTAAATACCACGCAGCTTCCATGGGAGAAGTTTTTGACCTAATTGCCCGTGGAGCAAAACGAAGTGATTGATTATGAAAGAGTTTATCGCATTTGTGAAAAAAGAATTTCTGCATATCTTTCGCGATGTGCGAACCTTGCTGATACTCATCGGGATGCCGGTGGTGCTGATTATGCTTTTCGGCTTTGCCATTTCAGTCGAAATTCGCAATGTCAATGTCGGTATTTTGGCTCCGCAACACGAAGTTCTGATTGACCGATTAGCCAACAAAATCGATGCAAGCGAATATTTCACGGTAGCCAAATGGCTCACTTCGGATCAAGAAATTGACCCGCTGATGAAACAAGGCAAAGTGGATGTGGTGTTGGCTTTCGATAACCGTTTCGCTAGCCGTTTATACACCAAAGACGGCGCACAGCTTGGCATTTTGGTCGATGCTTCTAACCCCAACATTGCCGCCTCCGAAGCGATGTATTTGATGGGAATCGTGCAAAATTATTTTCAAAACAATACTCAACAGCAAATCAAAACAGGAGGTTTATCTACCAATGTACGAATGCTTTACAATCCGCAGTTGCGCAGTTCCTACAACTTTGTTCCAGGCATCATGGGCTTGATTCTCATCATCATTTGTGCGTTGATGACTTCCGTTTCCATTGTTCGAGAAAAAGAGACGGGAACGATGGAGGTTTTGTTGGTGTCGCCCATCAAACCCATCGTCATTGTTTTTGCCAAAATGATTCCCTACTTTGTCATTTCGTGCGTGGTGCTGCTCATCATTTTTGTACTGTCGTTCACGCTGTTGCATGTGCCTATGGCGGGAAGTCTGTTTTGGATTGTCATCATCTCGATGTTGTACGTAATTTTGGCGTTGTCTATCGGACTATTTATTTCCACCATAGTTGATAGTCAGATGGTGGCAGCACTGATCACGGCTGTGGTTTTTATGCTGCCCGTGTTGATGTTGAGTGGAATGCTTTTCCCGTTGGAAAGTATGCCGAAATTTTTTCAATGGATATCGTCCATTGTGCCGGCACGCTGGTTCATTGCCGCCATCCGCAAACTGATGATCGAAGGGTTGGCGGTACAATATGTTCTCAAAGAATTGGCGATTTTAGCAGGGATGACACTAATTATTTTGGGCGTTGCATTAAAAAAGTTTAATGATAGATTGGAGTAATTATGGCTGCACTGAAATATTTATTAATCAAAGAGGTCAAACAATTCAAAGCCAATCCGTTTTTGCCGCGTTTGGCTGTAGTTTTTCCATTAATGGTGATGTTGGTGATGCCTTGGATTGCCACGATGGATGTTAAAGACGTCAACCTGTCGGTGGTTGATCAAGACCGATCTTCCACTTCAGAAAAACTCATCAAGCAGATTGAAGCATCTCATTATTTTCATCTTAAAACGCTGAACATCACGTATGAAGAGGCGTTAGTGGAAGTAGAAAAAGGCAAAAGCGACTTGATTATGCAGATTCCGCAAGGCATGGAGCGCGATTGGGTCAACGGCCAACCGGTAGAGATATTCATTGCCGCCAACGCTGTCAACAGTACAAAAGGCAGTATGGGCAGCGGTTATCTCAACAACATCATTTCCGATTTTTCGACAGAACTCAGTCGGCAAAAAGGCGAAGTAGCCGCGTTTCCGGTCAAACTATCCACACAATTTCTTTACAACAGCCATTTAAATTATCGTTATTTTATGGTTCCTGCTCTATTGATTGTCATTTTGATTGCCTTGTGCGGTTTTTTGCCTACGTTTAACATCGTAACCGAAAAGGAAAACGGAACCATTGAGCAAATCAACGTAACGCCTGTAGGCAAGGGCGAATTTATCGCTTCCAAACTCATCTTTTACGGTGTGTTGGGGTTGTTCATCTTTACTGTTGCTTTTTTCATCGGAAAATCGGTCTATCACATTGCGCCTTACGGAAATATCGGTGTCATTTATGCCGGCGCGGTACTCTTTTTGCTTTTTATGGCTGCCATCGGACTTTTCATCTCCAACTTTTCCATCACCTTGCAACAAGCCGTTTTTACCATGTTTTTCTTTATGATGACTTTCATGCTGTTGAGCGGCATCTTCACCCCTATCAATTCGATGGTAACGTGGGCTCAATATTTCACTTACATTTTGCCGCCCCGCTATTTTGTCAACATCATGCGAAGCGTCTGTTTGAAAGGCAGCGGCTTTGCCGATTTGTGGTTCGATTTTCTCATGCTTTTCATTTTCATGGCGATAATGAGTGTGATTGCGGTGGTAACGTATCGGAAACAACAATGAAATGGAGTGTTTAGAATAATGTCAATAATTAATATTTTAATGTTGATAAATAGTTGTCGATTATAGGTATCAATTCAATAATTATACTTACTTTTGCACAATCAAATATTATCTTATGGATTTAGGAAAATACGAAATAAATAATATCTACAATGTTGATTGTTTGGAAGGTATGCGATCTTTACCCGAATGTTGTATTGATTTGGTCGTTACTTCCCCTCCGTATGATAACTTGCGAAACTACAATGGTTATAGTTTTGATTTTGAAGAAATTTCACGAGAGTTATATCGCGTAATGAAAAAAGGTGGAGTCGTTGTTTGGGTTGTGGGTGATAAGATAAAGAATGGAGACAGAACACTAACGAGTTTTAAGCAATGTCTTTATTTTCAAGAAATTGGCTTTAATGTCCACGATGTAATGATTTACAAAAAGAAAAACACACCTTTTATGCGTTCTAATGCTTATACAAATTGTTATGAATTTATGTTCATCTTTTCAAAAGAAAAAGTAGCAACTTTTAATCCGCTTAAAACAAAAACAGCAAGAAGTGGATTTGAGAAGTTAGTTTCGAATAAAAAAGCAGATGGAATTAATAATAAAGTTGTTGCCGAACTAAAAGAGGAAAAAACTTTGACAAATATATGGGAATATGCAGTTGGTTTAGGAGGTTCTACAAACGATAAAATCGCATTTCAACATACCGCCATTTTTCCTGAAAAGTTAGCACAAGACCATATTTTATCTTGGACAAACGAAGGTGATTTAGTTTTTGACCCAATGAGTGGATCAGGTACAACTTGCAAAATGGCAAAACTAAATAATAGAAATTTTTTGGGAATGGAAATTTCAAAAGAATATACAGAACTATCAGTTAAACGCTTATCTATGATTCAGCCACGACTATTTTGATGATTTATTGTATTTCTTGAGATATTTTATAGTTTCTTGCATCAGTTCGACATTATCCTTAAAACGTCCTAATCCGGTATTACAACTATCGCAAATCCACTCTCTTGCATTTCCTGTATAGTGATCGTGGTCTATTACCAAATTTGCTGTAATACCTGGAATAGATGCTTTTTTACAAATCGGACACACAAAGAATAACTCTGGTTTTATAGCATCCATTCTTCTTTTTTCAGACGATTTTAACGCAACTCCATCAATTACTTTTCTACAATCTTTGCAAGTTGGTCTTCTGGTTATTCCAGCTTTGGCATTTTGATTAACATCAAATTCTTCGATTGGTTTAAGAATATGACAAACATTGCAAATTTTCATTGAAAATTCTT
Organism: Bacteroidales bacterium; assembly: GCA_028710155.1. Lineage (GTDB taxonomy): Bacteria > Bacteroidota > Bacteroidia > Bacteroidales > WRLA01 > WRLA01. The sequence continues at coordinate 16,234 of JAQUSR010000028.1, forward strand.
TTGTAGTTCCCTTAGGTCTGCCTGTCTTTGCTACATCAATAGTTTCGATTTTTGTCAAATCTATCTCAATTTCTTTGAACTTTCCGATAAAAAAAACAATTGCTTTTGTTTTTTTTACTTCTTTTACTAACCCAACAGAGTTCTCCTCGATCCCTTTGACTTTTTTAGTCAAAATTACAAAATCATTGATTTTTATCATTTTCTTGAAATATTTCTGCATTAAAAAAATCTGAAATTGAAATGCCAAAAGCAAAAGAGATTTTTTCAATATTCATAATCGAAACATTTCTTCTGCCTTGTTCTATACCTGCTATATAAGTCCTATCAAGACCACATTCAAAGGAAAATTTTTCTTGACTTAATCCTTTTTCTGTGCGTAATTCACGTAGTCTTTTCCCTACTTTTTCTTTGATTTCCATCTAACATTTTTTGTTTTGCAAATTTATCATCTTGTAGATTATAAAACAACGGACTATGAGTATAGTTATCATAAAGATTCTACAAGCCGTTTTCACAATGTTTTTCTTTATGATTGCGGTGGTAACATATCGGAAACAACAATAATTTTGTATCTCGACGTTTTATACAATCATTATAAAGAAGTGAATCCATTCATCTTAGGATTGATTTTGAATGCGCTCTTTCAAGATAAAATAAATGCACCTTTAGGGCTTGTGCTATTCTAAAGATTTTGTAACTTTGCACCAAAGTTTTCTCTATTTTTTTGGGTTTGTAATTCAAAGATAGGTGACAACTTTCAACGAGAAAAATGTTGTGCAATATTGCTATGCACCATGTTTTTACAAGTTGATTGTTTTTTTTACAAAAATAATTTTTTTAAAGAATGACAAGCACAAATCAAAGAGCTGAATTACAAGCTAAAATATGGAAAATAGCCAACGAAGTACGTGGCGCTGTGGATGGCTGGAATTTTAAACAATTCGTTTTAGGAACTCTTTTTTATCGATTTATTAGTGAAAATTTCACCGATTACATCGAAAGTGGTGATGAAAGCATTAATTATGCAAATATGTCTGAAGAAAATATTTACGCCGAAATAAAAGACGATGCAATTAAAACGAAGGAGAAAATAAATGCGCTGCGTTCAGACATTGATACTATCATACATAAAAGAAATTGAAGAATAAGTTATGAATGATAAAATGAGCCGGTTTTTATTTAACGTTCCCAAAAATCCAAACACTGTCTGGACAATTGAGTTGGAGCCATTATTTCGAAATATTAAAAGAAATTGACCAATGAAAAACGAAAAAAAACAAACAGCCATTACCGTCCGTTCCTCTGCTGCGGAGTATTTGACATTTGTTGCTGCCACCGGCGACAACAAAGAGAGTGTTGAAATGCGCTATGAAGATGAAAACATTTGGCTAACGCAAAAGATGATGGCAACGCTGTATGGAATTTCAACAGCTGCTGTAAATCAGCATATTAAACATATTTATAACGATAATGAATTAAGTTTGGAAGCAACTATTAAGAAATACTTAATAGTTCAAACCGAAGGAAGTCGCCAAGTGGAGCGAGAAGTGGTTCATTACAATCTCCAAATGATTATTGCCGTTGGTTTTAAGGTCAATAATGAGCGTGCAGTACAGTTTCGTAAATGGGCAAATGCCATTGTAAAAGATTACACCATTCAGGGCTGGGTTATGGACGATGAACGCCTTAAAAACGGCGGCACTCTTTTAACAAAAAAATACTTTGAAAAGCAATTAGAGAAAGTTAGGGAGATACGTTTGTCTGTAAGAAAGTTTTATCAGAAAATAACCGATATTTATGCCACTTCGTTGGATTATGATCCTTCGGCAACCGCCACACAAAGATTTTTCACATCGGTGCAGAATAAACTGCATTATAGATACAAATATTTAACACCGTTTACGAGAACAAAACTTATTGGTTAGAATATGGACAAATTTAAACTCACACAATACAAAACATCATTTGATGAAATTGTTCACTATATTGAAAACGAGCAAAAAGACAAAGTGGAAATATGGTTTGCTCGCGAATTGCAAGTCGTTTTAGGATATGCCCGATGGGAAAATTTTGTAGTGGCAATAAATAGAGCTGTAGAATCTTGTAAAACACAGAATATCAATGTTGATGACCATTTTCGTGAGGTCACGAAAATGGTCAAACTTGGCAGCGGTGCCGAGCGACAAGTACAAGACTATATGCTTACCCGTTTTGCCTGCTATTTGATTGCGCAAAACGGTGACCCGAAAAAGGAAGAAATAGCCTTTGCACAGAGTTATTTTGCCATTCAAACACGCAAAATAGAACTTATTGAAGAACGTTTGAACCTGAAATCGCGTTTAGAAACACGTGATAAATTGCGGGCTGCTGAAAAACAATTCTCACAAAACATCTACGAACGAGGCGTTGACGACAAAGGTTTTGGACGCATTCGTTCCAAAGGGGATACTGCCCTTTTTGGCGGATATACCACCGAAGATATGAAAAATCGTCTCGGCATTAAATCCTCACGCCCGCTTGCCGATTTTCTGCCAACACTGACTATAGCCGCTAAAAATTTGGCTACAGAAATCACCAACTACAACGTAAACGAAAAAGATTTGCAAGGTGAACATTCCATTACTACTGAACACGTGCAGAACAACAAAACCGTGCGCGAAATGCTGGGGAAACGCGGCATTAAACCCGAAGAACTGCCACCGGCCGAAGATATCAAGAAAATGGAACGCAGGGTAGCAAGCGATGAAAAGAAAATCGAACAATCGACAAAAAAGCTACCTAAAAAAGATGTGACCAATGAATAAACTACAAACCTCCATACAATTAACAAATTCCCCAATTTATCACACGTGTGACAAATTAAATTGGTCGCATTGTCGAACTATAATAAAAGTACAAGATAAAACGGCACAAATTCCCGTTTCTTAAAATCGTATGTTTGGTAGAAAAATAAACCAACAATGCAGAACATTTTGAACATCACCACCGTAGAAGAATGGCGAGCTTGGCTTCAGCAGCATTTTGATGTTGAAACAGAAGCGTGGTTGGTTTATGCCCGCAAATCGACCGGCGAAAAGCGCATTCTGTACAACGATGCGGTAGAAGCGGCTCTCTGTTTCGGTTGGATAGACAGCATCAACAAAACCTTCGATGCAGCGCACACTATCCAGCGTTTCACTCCCCGAAAACCGCAAAGCGGTTATTCACAACCCAATATCGAACGGTTGCGATGGCTGGCGGCACACAACTTGATCCATCCTGCATTGGAGGCTACCGTACAAGCTATTCTTGCCCTTGAGTTTGTGTTTCCGGAGGACATTTTGAACGAAATGTCTCGTCCTAAATAACCGTTACAGGTTTTTAGTGATGCAAAATTAGAAAAATCAATCACACAGAATTCTGTGTGATTGATTTTTTTTGTAAGTTTTTATTTTTATAGTACTTTGAAGATGCA
>JAQUSR010000029.1 GCA_028710155.1 Bacteroidales bacterium
AAGGTAATTATCATACCGGATTTGGCGACGTTCAAGCCAATTTAAATTGGGATATCTCAAAAAAATGGTCAATTTCGGCGTTAGGTTACGGATCGTGGAATCGCTATTCTTTAGCACCGGAAAGTCGCGAAACAAAATTCGGAACATTGCAACAAAGCTATCTTTTAAAAATATTTTTTGAAGGTCAAGAAGTTACAAAATATAACAACTATCTTGGTTCTATAACAGCTACTTATCGCCCTAATAAAAACACACGTCTTCGTTTTTTAACCACAGCCTATCAAAGCGTTGAAAGCGAAACCTTCGATCTTTTGGGTGAATATTGGATTGGATTGGTGAACAACGATATGGGATCTGAAACTTTTGGCGATGTATTGCAATCTGAAGGTGTCGGAAGCTATTTGGATCATGCTCGAAATACCATTAATTCTATTGTTGCCAATTTAGAACATTTAGGCTCTCATAAAGTGGGACGCAGTTTTCTGGAATGGGGAGCCAAATATCAATATGAAGATGTTATTGATTATACCAACGAATGGGAAATGGTTGATTCAGCAGGTTTTACGTTGCCCATGTCTTCTGATTCTGTTGGTTATGTCAATCCGAATACGCAAACATATAATCCTCTATTATTGCAAAATGTCATCAAATCCGACTATCATCTCATTTCTCATCGATGGAGCGGCTTTTTGCAAAATTCATGGGATTGGGAAGATAAAGGCGTTACTTTAACTATTGGTGGTCGTTTACATTATTGGGATGTTAACAAACAATTGATTTTCAGTCCTCGTGCCAATGTGTCCTACAAACCTGAATGGAAACAAGATATGCTGTTTCGCTTTTCAACCGGTTACTATTTTCAACCACCGACCTACAAAGAATTAAAAAATTTGAAAGGCGAATTAAATACCGATGTGAAAGCACAAGAATCTGTTCATTTTGTATTGGGTTACGATTGGAATTTCAAAATCAGAAAGCGTCCCTTCAAATTTGTAACAGAATTGTATTATAAATATTTAAACCAATTAAACCCGTATGTTATTGATAATGTCAGCATCCGATATATGGGCGATAATTTAGCAAAAGGCTTTACGTATGGTGTTGATTTTAAAATAAATGGAGAATTTGTGTCAGGAACCGAAAGTTGGATCACTTTGTCGTTCATGAGAAGCATGGAAGATATTCGCGGCGATGAATATTACAAATACACCTATCTTAACGGAGAAGGTGCAGAAGTCTCTTTTGGATCTACTGATATTGTTACCATCGATTCTGTAAAAATTGACCCCGGTTTTATTCCGCGTCCTTCCGATCAACGCATTAACTTCAATTTATTCTTTCAAGATTATATTCCGGGTTTGCCAACATGGAAAGTCTTTATTAATTTAGTTTTTGGTACCGGTTTACCGGCTAGCCCGCCTAATGCTAATCGCGGAGAATACTTGTTCCGAATGAATGGTTACAAAAGAGTTGATATCGGTTTTTCTAAACAATTGATTAGCGAAGCGGCTGTCTTTTCTCCCAAAAACCCGTTGCGGTGGTTACATTCAGCTTGGATTTCGCTTGAAGTGTTCAATTTATTCAACTTCAGTAACGAAATCTCTTACACTTGGGTCAAAGATGTAAATAATACCACTTATGCTGTACCCAATTATCTGACTCCTCGACAAATTAATCTTCGTCTATCGGTGAAGTTTTAATCTTCTTCCAGCGACATAATTCCACAAATGAACAATAAGTACACGCTTTGTCATTTTTAGCCGCCTCAAAAGGAATATCCCGATTGAAAATTTCTTGAACAATCGTTTGAAGTAATTCTTCTACTTTTTGGAGCGTTGTTTCTGTGATTTCAGTATTATTAGAATTAAACGTTAACGAAAAATCATCGTTCAGTTTCTGTAAACTAATGATTTTTGCATTCAACGAAAGATCGCTTTTCAAAGAATCATTTGAAAACAGCCAAGCATAGATGAGCAATTGCAAGGCTATGGATTGTGGCTTTTCGCGAAAACGCCCACTTATATATTCATCAATATCATTAATTTTGACATCGTTTTTTTTAACGTTTCCTGTTTTAAAATCAATGAGAATTTGAGATTGGTTATCACTACAAATACGATCGGCTGTTCCTTTAAAACAAATAACTTTTTCTACACCATTTATATCAATTTTGATAGATCGTTTCATAGAATACTCTTGAACAAGAATTATATAACCATTTTTAATCCAATCTTTTTCTTTATTCAAAAAATTGATAATCCATTGTTTGGCAACTTCAAAAAATAATCGATTGCGTCCGTTTAGATAATTGCCGCCTTCCCAATTATTATTAAATACATTTCCCAAAGTTTGATCAACTTCTTTTAACATATTATCAATATCCTGATTATTAAATGACTTTTTCACAAAAGATTGATGCATTTTTTCAATCGTTTGATGTACAATGGTCCCCAATAAAGCACTGTCAATGGTCTCTTTTAATTCGTCTTGATCTTTGATCTGTAATACATTTTGATAATAGTACTTTAAACTGCATTCTAAATATGAATTGAGGGCAGTGGGAGAAAATCCTCCGTTAGCAATGGCATCTAATCGCTGCATTATATTATCATCTTTATTTATCACCGGCGATGCAAAAGGGGTTATCTGCATATTATCCAATGGCTCGTTGTGGTGCATAATTTTAACAGCAGAATTATAAGCAGGAAGTTCCATTTCTAATTGGGTGATATAACGACTTTTTTCATTACTGCCCACACCTGTTGATTCGGCACAATTATAGAGTAAAAAAATTCGTTCGGCTCTTTGAATAGAACGATAGAAAGTGTAAGCGGTAACAGCATTTTGTTCGGATAATGTAGGTATTCCGAAAATTTTTCGTATATCAAAGGGAATGAATGTTTTAGGTAATGCAGTTTTAGGAATCATCCCTTCATTGACAGACACCATAATGATGTTTTTAAAATCTAATAAACGAGATTCCAACAATCCCATGATTGGCAATCCTCCCAGCGGCTCACCGGAAAAAGGAATATAAATTGACGAAAATATTTGTTTAAAAATGAAATAAATGGATCGATCACCTGTCTGAATATTCGGATATTGTTGAACCATTTCCTGAAAACGATGAATGTATTTTTGAAGGGCTAAAGAAAATTCCAAATTGATGCTATCGTTCTCTTTTTCAAAACTTTTTTGCATGATAGTAACCAATATTTTCAGTCCTTCAAGTGCTGATGAAATCGAATTATTCCACATTGTAAAAATTGATGCCACCTCTGGAAAGATGGAAGATGCGGATGAAAATATTTGGTTGTTAATATCATCGAGACTCAAAAAAGGAATGGATTTTTTTCGATATTGCAGAATGTTATTGTTGATATTTTGCAAGTCGTCGGCGTAAAATAGACGAATAAACTGCTGAAACAAAGGATGTTGAAGTACCTTAAATAATTCTACATAATAAAAATGATGATCGTTTTTCGAAGCAGTGATATGCATTGATAGCCACAACGTAATCCACTCAAAAATTTGAGTGTTTTTTAATGAATATCCCATTGAAACATTCATCGAAATATTATTCGGTAAAAAATTGATGATCGGCATTAATAACGATTCATCATTCAAAATAATGGCAGTATCATTCCATTCGTTATGAGGAATTGTTTGCAAAATTTGTTCAACCGCAATAGCTTGCCCGATGTTTTTGGAAATAGGATGAATTTGGATTTGCTTATCATTTTTAAAATCATTAGAAATAGTTGTCGGTTTTCCAAATGATTTGAAATTTTGATTTAAAAAGTATCCTGCTTCGTGATGCGGTTGCAAATAATAAGAATCTGAATCCCAAATAATATGTGTTTTAGAATTTTTCTGAATGTCGGTAAAAATTTGTTTTTCCGTTTTGGTCAGTGCGTTAAAACCAATGATGTAAAAAATATTGTTTTTGAAAGGACGAAAATAATCATCAAATTTTTCTTGGAATAAACGAAAAGCTAAACCGCTCCATGCCTTTTTTTCATGTAGCACTTTTTCTCGTAGAAGTTCATAATATTTGGATAAAGAACGATAAAATAAAAGATAATCTTGCTCATAAGAGGATAATGGTGTGGCATCCACATTCCACAATTCAATGGCTTTTTGATCTGATAAATATTGAAAAATGTTTTGAACGTCCACTTGATAGTCATCCACTTCCTCAAAATCGCTTAAAATCATATTGCCCCATTGAACAAAATCATCAAAACTACGAGAATTATGTGGAGACAAAATCAAATGAATATCATATAAATAGAATAATAAATCAATTTTTTCGCAAGGTTGTAATTGTGTAGCTTCCCATACAAAATCGTCAATACACCACATTTTTGGCGACCATGTAGGAGATTGGATGGCTGCTGACAAATATTTTTTTAAGTAAAGAATAGATCTTTTGTTGGGAAGAATAATACTAACATTACTAAGATTATCTTTATGATTATCAATGATTTGATTCGCAATATTTTGTAAAAAAGAAGTCATACGATGAAGTGATTAATTAATTTGCAAAAATAATAATTATAAGGTTATAGAAATCAAAAAAAGGCGAGACCGAACAACCGATCCCGCCAAAACCTTATGTTTGTTGAAGTATGAATTTAAATTTTACGAAGAGCAACGCATCCATTATGTCCGCCAAATCCTAAAGAGTTGGAAATGGCAATAGAAACATCAGCTTTTCGAGCCTTGTTGGGTACATAATCAAGGTCGCATTGTTCATCTGGTTCTTGCCATCCGATGGTAGGCGTAACCATTGAGTAATATAAAGTGAGTGCCGATACAATTAATTCCATGGCACCGGCTGCCCCTAAAGTGTGGCCGGTCATTGATTTGGAAGATGAAATGAGGGCTTTTCTTGCTTTTTCTTCTCCTAAAGCCATTTTTATGGCAGCGGTTTCAGCCGCATCATTAAGAGGCGTTCCCGTTCCGTGTGCATTGATATACAATAAGTCGTTATCGTTCCATTGTGCTTCTTGGAGCGCCAATTTCATGGCTTTGGATGCTGCACTTCCATCGGGTTTTGGTGCAGTTACATGATAGGCATCACAAGTATTTCCGTAACCGCAAACTTCTGCATAAATTTTGGCACCACGCGCTTTGGCTCGTTCATATTCTTCTAAAATCAAAATGCCCGAACCTTCGCCCAAAACAAAACCGGCACGGCGACGATCAAACGGTAAAGAAGCTGCTAACGGATTGTCTGATTTGGTCAACGCTTTGCAATTGGCAAAACCACCAATGGTTAAGGGTTCTATGGCTGCTTCTGTTCCTCCGGCAATAATGGCATCGGCATAACCGTGTTTAATACAACGATAGGCTTCGCCAATGGCATGAGTGGAGGTGGCACATGCAGTAACAACCGGCAAACACGGACCTTCTGCATGATGAGTTATTGCTACATTTCCGGCAGCAATGTTTGCAATCATAGTCGGAATAAATAAAGGTGATATCCATTGAACACCTTCATCGTGCATCTTAATAGCTTCTTTTACAAAAGTTTTGATACCACCAACACCCGAGCCAATATAAACGCCTAACTTTTCAGGTTCAATTTCTAATTGACTGTCTTTCATCGCTTGATAGGCAGCAGCTAATGCGTAAATGCTAAACAGATCGTTGCGACGTGTAAACGCATTGCTGATTTCGTATTCCTCCGGATGAAAATTTTTGACTTCTGCAGCAATTTTGACAGGTAAATTTTCTACCGGAATTGATTGAATGAAATCAATTCCACATGTTCCGTTGACTAATTGTTCCCAAAAAGTATTGATATTATTTCCAATGGGAGAAATAACTCCCATTCCCGTAATGACAACTTTTCTCATTTTTTACAAATTTTCAGACCATTCAATAACACAAGCACCTGTAGTAAAACCGGCACCAAAAGCACTTAATACCAATAAATCGCCATTTTTCAATTGATCGTCTTTTCGCATTTCATCCAATAAAATCGGAATGCTTGCCGAAGAGGTATTTCCATAACGCTCAATATTATGCGGAAATTTTTCTTCCGGAAGGTTTAATTGTTGACGAATGGTATCAATAATTCGAATATTGGCTTGATGTAATACAAAATATTTGATGTTTTCAGGTTTTACATTTGCCTTATTCATAACTGTTTCAATATCTGAAACAGAAGAAGTTACAGCCAATTTAAAAACATCTTTTCCCTGCATGACTAAAGGACCGTTGCCTTCGTTTTTTTCTTCGTAAGGCGTATCTTCCAATTTTCTTTGATAATATAAAGCATCAACTTTGCTTGAGGTTGTTAAATTAATGGATTTCAAATTATTGCCACGTGTAACAACCACTGCTCCGGCACCATCGCCAAACAAAACACTTGTGTCTCGTTCTTTCCAATTGGTGAATCGTGACGGCTCTTCCGCACATACTATTAATATATTCTGAATCTCTTTTTTTGCTTGTAGATATGATTCAGCAATATCCAACGCATAAATGAAACCCGAACAAGCGCCATTAATATCTATACACGGACAAGTGGCGTTAATATTACCTTGCACGATACAACTCAATGCAGGGGTAACATACGTATTGGCAACATTCGAACAAATAATAAAATCAATATCCGACACCTTTAAATGGGCATCTTGAATAGCTTGCTCAGAAGCGATGGTTGATAAATCAATCAAATCTTCTTTTGATAAAAGCCGTCTTTCTTTAATACCGGTTCTGGTACTTATCCATGTGTCACTAGTATTTAAAAATTGTGCCAACATATCGTTAGTTACTGACAATGTCGGTAATGCTTTACCGGTTCCTAGAATTTTCATAGTCTTTATTTTAATAAATTTTGCTCAAAAAAGTCGTTTAAAAAAAGATACTCAATCACAAAAAATGACATTTATTGTTCAAAAAATTTCGATGCAAAGAAACTACAACCCCAAATGCTAAAAAAAGAATTGTGATATAAAATTAAAATTATAATGTAAAATTATAAAAGAGGGGACAAATTTTGGCATATTGGGGCGAAAAGTTAAGAAATAACATTTCCTCTAAACACAAAAATTGCTGAATATGGAAAAAATAGGGACGAATTGTGGGTTAAAAAATGGAAAAAATGAATAGCAAATAGAATTTTTCGGAGTTTTATTTCCGATGATTTATTTTTTTCTTCAACAAATTAAATATATGTTTTGTTCAATGATTGAAAAATAATTTTGAAATCAAGTTGATTTTTGTCATTCATAAAGACAAAAAAAAAGATGAAACGGCAAAATCGTCATTTCATCTTTTTAATAAAGATTGAAAATCTAAAATAATGAATTATTCATCATTCAACCATTCGCTGACTTGATCGGCATTAAATCGAAATCCTAAACGCTTTCCTGTAGGAAGTCTTCGCATATTTTCTAAGGCTTCTTGAAAGGTGTATGCTGACACTTCTTTCACTTCGTCGAAAGACGGAATTAGTAAATCAAAACCAATGGTATAAAGAATAGCTAATTCGATGATATTTTTGATGGCATCTTGATCTAAAATGGAAGTGTGAAAATTGTTGTAATGACGACCTATTTCTTGCTTTCCTTGTAAAAAATAGTGCTTTTCTTTATTAACAAAAATTCGACCGATTAAATATCCGACATCGTCCATACGTTTATATTTGAATGAATCCGCTAAGAAATTATAAATATGAATCATGCCGCAATAGGCACGTTCAGGATCTTCTTTAACGTATGAAGTGTTGTTGATGACATCGTGTCTCGGAAAAAGAAATACGTTGGTGTGCATCATGAAAATGAGAACATCACCGCCAAAAGTGAGTTCAAAAGCAAAAGAACCCCGTTCTGTAAATTCAATCGGAATCATGTGCGACATCTGAGAGGAATACTTATTATAGGTATCAATTAATAAAGAAGTTTGCTCTTTAAAATTTTGAAAACATTCTAATGTATTTTTGTAAATCGTCTGTTTAAGAGACGATTTGGAAATTAATTTATCGAATAATTCATTCATGGGATGATTTTTGTTTTTCAACTGCAAAGATAATTATTTACTTAAGAAAATAATAGTTTAAAAAAATCACATAAAAAGACATTTGTCAACAAAAAAGTTTAACTTTGCAAAACAATTTTTAAATTTCATTTCATTGAATTAAACTCGTCAAAAACGAAATATTTATGCCTAAAAAAGAAGCTATTACCGACTTTGATAAAGAAGATATGTATTTGATTTGCAAAAAAACTTTATCAAAAAAGTACACACCGCGTGATGAATGGGTTATCGAAGAGTTAGAACAAAAAGAGGATGAATTTGTTCCCGATTTTATGATCAGTCGTCGTGTTCCATCGCCACTTTACTGGAAAAAATCTGAAGTGGTTTATGTTGCAATTTTTGTTGAAGATTTGGAAAAACGACACATTGATGTCTATAATGATTACATTGAAAATCATAGGAATGAAGATGTTACATTAAAAGGAAAAATTATCATTACTCCATCCGGAGCAGATACATCATCTGTGAAAGATTCTGATTTCGAATTAGTCAGACTTAATGTGTTTAGAATCGAAAAACCACGTTCTACCAAAACAAAATCATCACTTGCAGATGAATAGACCTTTTGCATCATTGATATGATTTCAAAAGAAGTAATCGAAAAAATTTTTGATGCTGTTCGCATTGAAGATGTGGTCAGCGATTTCGTGTCTTTGAAACGACGTGGTGTAAATATGATAGGACTTTGTCCTTTTCATAAAGAAAAAACCCCTTCATTTTATGTTAGTCCCGCCAAAAATATTTATAAATGTTTTGGCTGTGGAAAAGGTGGCAATTCGGTGGATTTTGTCATGGAACATGAAAAATTTACCTATCCTGAAGCACTACGCTATTTAGCCAAAAAATATCATATTGAAATTGAAGAACAAGAACAAACGGCTGAAGAAATAGCTTCGATGAATGAGCGAGAAAGCCTTTTTCATCTTACTGCTTTTGCCCATGCTTTTTTTCAAGAACAATTACATCAAACAGACGAAGGTCGATCTATCGGACTTTCTTATCTCAACGAGCGAAGCATTCGTGCTGATATAATTCAAAAATTTCAATTAGGTTACTCGCCAGAAATATGGGATGCTTTTACGAAAAAAGCATTAGCCAACGGCTATAAAAAAGAATTTCTCGAAAAAACCGGCCTATCCATTTTTAAAGACGACAAAGCTTATGATCGTTTTAGAGGTAGAATTATGTTTCCCATTCATGGCATTTCGGGACGCGTAGTCGGCTTCGGCGGTCGAATTATGGATAAAGAAAAAAGTCCGGCAAAATATGTCAACTCGCCTGAATCGGATATTTATCATAAAAGTAACCTCCTCTATGGCTTATATTTAGCACGAACAGAAATTTCTCGCAAAAATATTTGCTACCTGACGGAAGGATATATGGATGTGATTTCCATGCACCAAGCCGGAATTGAGAACGTTGTAGCTTCATCAGGGACTTCTTTAACAACGGAACAAATTAAACTCATCAAACGTTTCACACCCAATATCACCATTTTGTATGATGGTGATGCTGCCGGCATCAAAGCCTCTTTTCGAGGTATCGATATGATTTTGGAAGAAGGAATGAATGTTCGTATCGTACTTTTTCCCGATGGACATGATCCTGATTCTTTTGCACGCGAACGAACCGGCGACGAGGTAAAACATTTTTTGGATGAAAACGCCCGTGATTTTATCACTTTCAAAGCTGATTTATTACTCAAAGATACACACAACGATCCAATCGCTTTATCACAAGTTGTGGGTGCCATTATTAATTCTATTTCACTCATTCCCAATCAAATCACTAGAGAATTATATGTTCGTCAATGCGCCGATATGATGAAAATGGAGGAAGCTACCGTTATGAATCAGTTGAATCAATATCGCCGCAAACAATATCAAGAAAAACGTAAACGCGAACAACAACAAATTCCGCCTGAAGATAATTCATGGCAAACGATTGTAAGTAAACCGACTACTGTTCAACCATTAACACCGATAGTTGATAAAGATAAAGACTTAAAAGAGCGCGAATTAGTTCGTCTGTTGGTGCTTTATGGATCTCAAGAAATGAAATGTATGGTCGAAAATGAACAACAACGCCCCGAAGAGGTGAGCATTTTAGTAACCGATTATATTTTGAATGTATTGGAAAATGAACAAATGCCTTATGAAAATCGACCTTTTATCGACCAATTTGAAAATTCTTCCTATAAACAAATAGTGCAATTTTTTTCTGAAGGTCGGAAAATCGGGCAAATTCCTACTTATGATTCTTTGAAAAATCATCCGGAAAAAGCAATACGAGAACTCGTCATTGATTTAATTTCAAACCCATACTCGGTGAGCGATGGCTGGGAAAATAAACGAATATTTACTAAAACAGAAGCCGAACAATTGAATTTTGCTTGCGAACATGCGTTGCTTTGTTTTCAAAGTAACTTAGTAGGAAAAAAATTACAACAAATTGAACAACAATTATTGCAATTGGATTCAAGCGATGAGCAAAAACAAAACTTATTTTTAGATCAATATTTATTTTTTACAGATATAAAGAAAAGAATTGCCGAATTTTTGAATCGAACTGAAATGGTCGATTAATTTTTTTCTTTGATATTTTGCCTTTCTATCAAATTATTCAATTATTGTTTCCTATGAAAAAATTCTATTTGTTTTTTTTGCTTTTGACGAGTAGCGTAATACTTTGGTCTCAAAATGACAAATTTCAGATGATGGAAGGATTTCATTCTATTTCATCCAATGATATTCAATCATATATGGAAATTTTGTGCCAACCCGAATGGGAGGGAAGACGTGCCGGAACTCCCGGCTATTTAGCCGCTGCACAATTTGTCGTAGATAGTTTCACCGCATGGGGATTACAACCCGCCAATCATGGATTGTGGTATCAAACGTTTGATCACGAATGGACAGAAATTAAGGATGCCGGACAGCTATCAATTAAGTTTGCTTTCGGAAAAGATTCTATTTCAAAACAATATAATTTTCCTTCTGAATTTTTTCCGGGATCTTCATCGGCAAATGGTACGATTTCTGCACCGGCAATTTGGGTGGGCTTTGGCATCACGGCTCCCGAATTAAACTACGATGATTATCAAAAAGTTGATGTAAAAGGAAAAATTGTAGTAGTTGAAACCGAAATTCCTGTTAATGCAAAACACCCGGATTTTGCCGTTTGGGCAGTGCATTCAAGTACAGTATCGAAATGTAAAAACGCTATTAATCATGGTGCTGTAGGATTGATTTTTGTTGATAAATTGGCAAATCCATCTATTCCATATCATCCCAATTTCATTTATTGTTATTTGAAAAAATCAATGGTTAATGATTTATTTGTTGGAACGAAATTTAATCGTAACGACTTGATTGAACATATAAAAACGACGTTACAACCGCAATCGTTTTCTTTGGGAAAAGAAATTACTATAACAGCTCATACCCAACATCATCTCGACGGAAAATGTTGTAATGTAGTGGGATTATTGGAAGGAAGCGATTCTGTTTTGAAAAACGAAATAATAATATTGGGCGCTCATTTGGATGGCGTTGGAAATGCCGGAGCATTTTTCCCGGGCGCTTTAGACAACGCATCAGGAAGTGTTGATGTGATGACTATTGCCCAAGGATTAGCACAATCGAAGGTTGATTTAAAACGTTCCATTTTATTTATTTTGTTGGGAGCAGAAGAAACGGGTTTACGTGGAAGTACTTATTATGTAACGCATCCCATTTTTCCTCCGGAAAAGGTTGTCTGTATGTTTAATTTCGATATGGTGGGAAATGGAAAAGGTTTGGGATTGTGGGGCGGAACAAGTTTTCCTGAAATTCTAAAACATTTTCAAGAAGCCAACGAAAAATACATTCATCGACCAATGCAATCTTGGGAATATAGCGATGCCGGAGGACGTCCAAGAACTGATGGAATGATTTTTGGAAGAGCCGGTTACACAACTTTGGCTGCAACTGTAACCGATCGTGTTAAACCGGTTTTTTATCACGATATTGGTGATACACCCGATATGGTTGTTCCGGAAATTATGGAAGATATTTGTCGTTGGTTTTATTTGGCTTTAATCGGAATGGCTAACGAATAATGGGTTGATTGTTTGAAATCAACAATTATCATTTAACCACCATTCGGCAAACGAATCGGGTGTCTCTTGCAAAATCAAATGGTGTAACTCAACATTTTCCGGTAATTTTTGTTGAATTTTTAAAGCCATATCCTGCAAAATATTTTCGCTGGTGGGCTGATAATCGACAAAAACTGTTTTTGAAAAAATAGCATGAGTAGGAAGCACCGATTTCATGCTTTCGTGAACCACTAATGCGTGGTCGAAATAGCTGATAATTTCATCATTGACAATTTTTTTCAACATTCCAAAATCCATCACCATACCTGTTGTTGGTAAAAGATTTTTGTTTTCTACATTTCCTTTAACGGAAACCAACAAGGTATAAGAATGACCGTGAAGATTAGAACAAGCACCCTCATGAAAATTGAGTACGTGTGCCATTTCAAAATGAAACTTTTTTGTTAAACGAAATATTGCCATGATTTTTTAAATTTTTGCGCCTGCAAAGTTATAAAAAAAGAGAAAGGCAACAAAAAACTTGTTGCCCTTCATTATTGTAGTTTATGAATTAAAAATCGTTGATTATTTTTTGAAATAACGATTATATAACGCTTCGAAACCTCTTCCATGACGAGCTTCGTCTTTTGCCATTTCATGAACGGTATCATGGATAGCATCCAAATTACGTTCTTTGGCAATTTTGGCAATACGCATCTTATCGGCACATGCACCGCTTTCGGCGTTCATTCTTTTTTCGAGATTGGTTTTTGTATCCCATACGCATTCACCTAACAATTCGGCAAATTTTGCGCAATGTTCTGCTTCTTCAAAAGCATAACGTTTGAAGGCTTCTGCCACTTCCGGATAACCTTCGCGATCGGCTTGACGGCTCATTGCCAAATACATACCAACTTCGGTAGCTTCGCCCATAAAATGAGCATTGAGATCTTTGATCATCTCTTCGCCGGTACCTTTTGCTACACCGAGTTCGTGTTCGGTAACAAATGTTAAAGCGGCATTTTCTTCTAATAATTTGAATTTCGATTTTGGTTGTTTACATTGCGGACAAAATTCTGGGGCTTCGGGACCTTCGTGGACATAACCACATACTGAGCAAATCCATTTCATAACTTGATGATTTTAAATTAATTATTTTATTAAAGTTGATTTTTACAATTGTTACATATACCTTTATAATATAGATGCGTTTCTAAAACCTCTCCTTGAATCAATTCGGGGCGTGAAAATTCAGACATCGATACATCAAAAATCTGTTCACACTTCAAACAACGAAAATGGGCGTGTGTAGAGGTATCGCCATCATAATGGACATTTTTTTCGTCAATATTAAGAGCTAAGGCAACGCCTGATTGAACAAAAAGCGATAAAGTGTTGTAAATAGTAGTTTTAGATAACGTGGGTATAATAGGAGCAAGCTCTTCGTAAATCACATCAACAGTCGGATGAGTTCGATGGTTATCCAAATAGTCTAAAATGGCTAACCGTTGCACCGATGGTTTGATTCCGTGTTCTAATAATCGCACACTATTTTCTTGATTTGAAGTCATTATTAATTTGTAATAATTACAGATTTAAAACGAGTGCAAAGATAATATGTTTTTTGAAAGATGAACATAAAAACAAAAATATTTTTTTTAGGTTAAAAATAATATTACGGAAAGCACACAATCAATCATATAGAATTGAAATAAATCAATTCATTAAATCAAAGTATTTCATTTAAATTAAAAATGAATTTTAAAACATCCGTTTTTTAACTAAATAGTTAGTAACATTTCATATTTTATGCGTCAAAATCTACAAAATTAAGTAATTTTGCACACGTGAGAATTTTTATAATCAGTTGATTTTTTATTATTAAAATTCTTATAAACAATATTTTATAAAATAATAATTCATTTAATTAAATAAGTATATGAAAAAAATTCTTTTCACATTTTTGATGCTCACCTCTTTCGTGCTTTTTGCACAAGAAGAGGCTCGATTGATGCGATTTCCGGCAATTTACGGAAATCAAGTTGTTTTTACTTACGCCGGTGATCTTTACACCGTTGATAAAACCGGTGGCGCAGCTCGCAAACTAACCAACCACGAAGGTTTTGAAATGTTTGCTCACTTTTCACCCGATGGAAAAAATTTAGCTTTCACGGCTCAATATGACGGCAATACCGAAGTCTATCTGATGCCTGCCGAAGGTGGTAATCCGACACGTTTGACCTATACCGCAACCGTTGCCAGAGACGATATGTCGGACAGAATGGGTCCCAACAACATCGTTTTAACATGGAAAAATACTAACGAAATCATTTTTCGCTCGCGGATGATTACCACTAATGACTTTGTCGGTCAATTGTTTAATGTTAATATTGATGGCGAAATGCCTGAACAATTACCATTGCCGGCCGGTGGTTGGTGCAGCTTTTCTCCGGACGGAAAAAAGATGGCTTACAACCGCATTTTTCGTACCTTCCGCACTTGGAAATATTACAAAGGCGGCATGGCTCCAGAAGTTTGGATTTACGATTTCGACACCAAAGAATCTGTAAATATTACCAACAACGAGTCGCAAGATATTTTCCCGATGTGGAGTGGCAACAAAATCTATTTCATTTCAGATCGCGATCGTACAATGAATCTGTTTGTCTATGACTTAACGACAAAAGCCACCAAAAAATTGACCAACTTTACCGACTACGACATTAAATTTCCTTCATTAGGTAACGAATCCATCATTTTTGAAAAAGGTGGTTTTTTGTTCAATTTTGATTTAAAAACTGAAAAAACAGAACAAATTCATGTGAAAATTGTCAACGACCAAACCTATTCGCGGGCAAGATTAGTCGATTTCTCTCAATACATCAATCGAACCACCGTTTCACCGGCAGGCGAGCGTTTGGTTGTGGCGGCACGTGGCGATTTGTTTAACATTCCGACCAACAACGGCATCACCAAAAATTTGACCGAAACACCAAATGCTCATGACAGAAATTGTTCGTGGTCGCCTGACGGAAAATATATTGCATGGATTTCCGACAAAAGCGGTGAAGACGAAATTTGGATGATGAAACAAGATGGGAGCGAAGATCCTCAACAAATTACAGATACCAAAGATGTCTATAAATACGATGTACAATGGTCACCCGACAGCAAAAAGATTTTCTGGTCAGACCAACAGAAAAGATTGCGTTATTTGGATGTTGCTTCGAAAAAAATTACCGATATTGCCACATCCAGCACCGGTGAATTGCGTTCGTTTGATATTTCGCCCGACAGTCGATGGGTGGCATACGTTCAACCACAACGCAATGCAGTGTCAAAAATCATGATTTACAACTTGGAAACTAAAGATACAAAAGTAGTTACAAGCGATTGGTATGATGCAGGATCGCCCGCTTTCGACCGCTCCGGAAAATATTTGTTTTTCACTTCTAATCGCGATTTCAATCCTACTTATAGCTGGATTGAGTGGAATCATATTTACCAAAATATGGAAAAAATCTTTTTTGTAACTTTACAAAAAGATACCCCGAACCCGTTTGCTTTGGAAAACGATGTAGTAAAAATTGAAGAATCGGAAACCGCTACTACTGAAAAATCGGATAAAAAAGGTAAAAAAGAGGAAACACCAAAAACAGAAGAAAAATTTACTGTAAACATTGATTTTGATGGAATTACAGATAGAATTTTAGCACTTCCGATTGCTTCCGGAAGCTATTGGAATATTTCGGCAATTGGCGATAAAGTGTATTACAACAGTCGTGGTAATTTGAAACTATTTGATTTGAATTCGCAAGAAGAAACTGCTTTAGGAAATTATAGTTACGACATCACTTCTAACGGAAAGAAAATGGTGATTTACAATGGTTTCCATCCTTTGAAATTCTCTGTCATTGATTTGCCGACTCGAAAAATCAATGTGGATGAATGGACTGAAGTTTCAGATTTGAAAGAAATGGTAGATGTTCGTCAAGAATGGCAACAGATTTACAACGAAGCATGGCGTCAAATGCGTGATTATTTTTACGATGAAAATATGCACGGAGCTGATTGGGATGCTGTATATCAGAAATATAACGTTTTGATTCCTTACGTTAATCATCGTCATGATTTGAATTATGTAATTGGAGAGATGATTGGTGAATTGAATTGCGGTCATGCTTATGTCAATGGAGGTGATTATTTAAAACCACAACGCATTCAAACCGGCTTGCTGGGTGCACAGTTTGAAAAAGATGGTTCGGGCTATTTCAAAATTACTAAAATTTTGAAAGGTGAAAATTGGACTGACGACAAACGTTCTCCACTAACCGAAGTAGGAGTGAATGTGAAAGAAGGCGATTTTATCTTGAAAATCAATGGAAAAGATTTGAAAAACGAAAAAACGTTGTATCGTTTGTTACTCAATACTGTGGATAAAGAGGTGGAACTAACAGTTAATTCGACGCCCGATTTGGCAGGCAGCAGAACGGTTTTAGTAACTCCAATTGGCGATGAATCGCTCCTTTATTATTATAATTGGGTACAAGACAACATTCGCAAAGTGAACGAAGCCACTAATGGCGAGGTGGGTTATATTCATATTCCCGATATGGGTCCGGAAGGTTTGACGGAATTTGTAAAACATTACTATCCACAACTTTCCAAACGAGCATTGATCATTGACGATCGCGGCAATGGCGGTGGCAATGTGTCACCTATGATCATCGAGCGTTTGAGACGTGAATTAATGTTGATGGCAGTTGGTCGCAACGAAACGCCTTATCCAAAACCGGATGGCATGATGAATGGTCCGAAAGTATTGTTGCTCAACGAATATTCAGCTTCAGACGGCGATTTGTTCCCATATCAATTCCGTGAAGCCAAGTTAGGAAAATTAATAGGACGCAGAAGTTGGGGCGGCGTTGTTGGTATTCGTGGATCGTTACCGTTTATTGACGGTTCAACATTGAATCGTCCTGAATTTGCTCATTACGATAAAGAGGGTAAAAACTTTATCATTGAAGGACGAGGTGTTGAACCCGATATCGATGTCATTAATGATGCAGCCAAAGAGTTTTCGGGTGAAGATCAACAGTTGAACAAAGCAATTGAAGTGATTTTAGAAGAGTTGAAAAATTGGTCAAAAGATCAGTATCCAGCAGTACCACAATACCCTGTAAAGAATTAATAAAAAATTGAAATAAAAAAACACGTTTTAACTTAGTTATTTCGTGTTTTTTTATTTTTTCAATTTTTAGATTATTTATTTATAAGCAAATAAATATTATTTAGCTATTTTTTTTGTCATAAAATCTTTACATTTGCAAAATATTCTTTTTGAAAGAATATTATAATTAATAGATTGAATGATAATTGAATATAATATGAAAAAAACAAAAATTGCAGTAATTGGTTTAGGTTATGTCGGATTACCGTTAGCACGACTTTTTTCAACAAAATTCACAACTATTGGCTTTGATGTCAATAAAAATCGTGTTGATTCCTTAATGAAAGGACATGATGATACATTGGAGGTCTCTGACGAATTGCTTCAGGGAGCCCTCAAAAACGGTTTTGTTTGTACCTCTAATTTGGAAGACATCAAAGATTGTAATTATTATATTGTAGCCGTTCCGACACCTGTTGATACTGATAATCGTCCATTACTATTACCTTTAATTAAAGCTAGCGAAACAGTGGGTAAAGTGATTTCAAAGGGCGATATAGTTATTTATGAATCGACTGTATATCCCGGTGTTACAGAAGAAGAATGTTTGCCGGTTGTGGAAAAAGTTTCAGGATTAACATTTAATGTTGATTTTTTTGCCGGCTATTCACCGGAACGAATTAACCCCGGCGATAAAGAACATACAGTAGAAAAGATCAAAAAAGTTACATCGGGATCTACACCTGAAGTGGCTGATTTGGTGGATTCTTTATATAATGCTGTATTAATCAACGGAACACATAAAGCATCTTCTATAAAAGTTGCAGAAGCATCCAAAATTATCGAAAACTCGCAGCGAGATATCAATATTGCTTTTATGAATGAATTGGCAAAGATTTTTAACGCTATGGGTATTGATACGCAAGAAGTTCTTGACGCTGCATCATCAAAATGGAATTTTATCAAATTGAAACCCGGTTTAGTGGGCGGACATTGTATCAGTGTTGATCCTTATTATTTGATACAGAAAGCCCAAGTATATGGTTATCTCCCTCGTTTGATGTCGGAGGCACGTCGTTTAAATGATGGAATGGGTCATTTTATTGCCAATTCAGTCATCAATATTATGAATAAAAAGGGACTTTTGGTAAAAGATGCATCTTTTTTGATTTTAGGAATTACTTTTAAAGAAAATTGTCCCGATATACGAAACACAAAAGTTGTAGATATTCATTGTTCTCTACAAGATTATTCAAAAAATATTACGATTTTTGATCCATGGGCTAACTGCGAAAAAGTTCAAGAAGAGTATGGAATATCTATTGTTTCGAGCAATATTGAGGCAATGAAACATCAATTTGATGCTGTTATTCTTGCTGTTGCTCACAATGAATTTTTATCGTTGAATGTTCGTGATTTTTTGAAAGATCCACAAAAAGGAGTTGTATTTGATGTTAAAAGCATCCTTCCGAAACAACAAATTGACGGGAGGTTGTAAAACATCTTTTTTATGTATAATACCTTTAAGGTAATCTGATTTCGAATAATAAATATAAATTTATACTATCTATGAAAAAATTTTTAATTAAATCACTTGCAATCACATTATTAGTTTTGATTGCACTTCCTTTTACATCGGTTGCCGACGAAGGTATGTGGCTACCCATGTTTGTCAAACGTCTCAATTATGTTGATATGCAAAAAATGGGACTTCAATTAACGCCTGAAGAGTTGTACGACGTTAATAACGGCAGTTTGAAAGATGCCATCGTTGGTTTGAGCAACGGTGCTAAACCACGCGGATTTTTCTGCACCGGCGAAATCGTTTCTGAAAAAGGGTTAATTTTTACTAATCACCATTGCGGTTATTCCTTTATCCAACAACATTCCAGCGTTGAAGCCGACTATTTACAAGACGGTTTTTGGGCTATGAATTTGGATGAAGAAATTCCTAATCCGGGACTTTCTGCTTCGATTTTGATTCGTATGGAAGATGTAACACAAGACGTTTTGAGTGTTGTAACATCTGAAATGTCGGAGCAAGAACGCTCAGAAGCCATCAGAAAAATTGCAAGCGAGTTGGAAGAAAAGGCATCAGAAGAAGGAAAATTTAATCCGGTGGTAAAATCATTTTATGCAGGTAACGAATATTATATGTTTGTTTATCAAGTATTTCAAGATGTTCGTTTGGTAGGAGCACCTCCTTCATCCATCGGAAAATTCGGTGGTGATACCGACAATTGGATGTGGCCCC
>JAQUSR010000175.1 GCA_028710155.1 Bacteroidales bacterium
ATATTAACAATTAAACTAGCAAATCGTAAACTTTCAATAGTGGTTTTTCCAAAAGCAGCGATAACTTTTTCTCCTTGTTGAAAAGCAGGAAAGTTGTGGGTGAAACCCTCAACGCCTGAAGGACTAAAAAAGACAAACATATCGTAATCATCCGGAGTGATGTTGGATAAGTCGCTTGGAATATTGCGATACATGGCAGCTGCTTTAAAATCGATGCCCAATTCGGAAAGGGAAACTTCGATTTCCTGATAAGAATTTTCAGCGGTAGGGATAAAAAACTTATCTTCTTTGTGTTTTTTGATAATATCGATTAAATCTTTGGTAGATTGATTGCCATGAAATATTTTGCGTTTTCTGATTTGGATATAATTTTGTAGATAAAGGGTGATAGCTTCAGAAATGCAAAAATATTTAAAAGTTTCGGGAAGCTCTAAACGAATCTCTTTGACTAATCTAAAAAAATGATCTACCGATAATTTGCTATTGAAAATGACAGCTGAAAAATCGGATAAAGATACTTTTTGAGATCTAAATTCGAAAGAGGTTAATCCTTGAATTTGAAAAAATTTTTGATAATCGACTTTAATGCCAAATTTTTTTGAAAGGGGATAATAAGGCGATTTTTCAAGTTCGCTTGGTGCCGGTTGAGAAACTAAAATTCTTTTGATTTTCAAAGTCGTAAAATTTATATTATTTAACAAATATTTGATTACTAACAAGATAGAACGATTTTATCAAAATAGGAATTGATAAAATTTCAAGTGTGCAAAAGTACATAAAAAAGTAAATAGATACTTGTTTTTTTGCAATTTGTTGAATTAAAAATTTCACGTTTCGGAAGAGGTATATTATTGCCCATAAAACAAGGGTAATGATGAAAATCCATGTATCGGAAAAATGGTTGGACGAGAGTATGATTAAGCAGAAAAAGAAAAGTATAAAGGAACTTGATGCGTAGGTGTTTCGCATAATTTTGAAAAAATCTTTGAATGCAAATTGGGCAGCAAAAATTTTCCCTAAAATTAGTTGAAGTGCTAATTTTAGTAAAACCAACAGCACAATTATCATCAGCAAAGATCCGAAATGAAAAAGGTGATTTGATGTCCAATGATGTTGAGCAAAAGTATCAATAATGATAGCTAAAAAAAACAAAGATGTTCCGAAAAGAATGTTGTGAAATTGTGAATTATTGGAAACTTGTTTTTTTTCATGGTCTTGCATCTCTTTCTCAAAAAAGCCGATTTTGAAAAAATTGAATAAATTGATGTGAAAGATGTTTCCAAAAATGGCGATAATAAACAATAATATCCAAATGGAATAGAAAAAGATAGAGTTGTTGTTTGTGAGTAGTGCGGATGATTCAGAAGCATTGGAAAGTGCTGATGATCCCAAGAATGAAATATATTTTGATGAATCACAACTGATGTTGAGCGAATCCAATGAAAAATGATAGGGATTCAAAAGAGCATCAGGGATTCTGTTTTCTAAGACGGCACTTTGTAACATCTTGAAAAATTAAGAAATATTTTTGAGTTGTTGTAATAAATCAATACGTCTGTCTAATAATTCGTCTGCCAAAGGACTACCGGCAGTAGTATTTTTAAGCATTTCATCTACTTGTTGAATAGCCATCATAATTCGGTGTTTGGCAGGTATTGTATCGTCTATAGTAGCTAAAATATCATCGGTGCTTGGGGCTTTGGGTAGAGTAGTGGCAGGTTGTTGAAGTAGTGTCGGTTCTGAAAATTCCGATAATTCATTGGAAATGCTGCTGTCAAAATCTTCGCCTAACTCTTCGGTCAACATTTTGATTAACGGATCGATCATGTTTTGAAATTGTGGAGGAATCATATTGTTAAGGCTGGAGTCTATATGTATATCAACATTTTCAAAGTTTTTTATAATAAAATCCAAACCTTGTAACATTGCTTTATCGTTGTCGGACATGAAAGTTAAATCTGAGTCACGCTCTCTCATCTTTTTTAAAAGTATGACTAATTTTTTGATTTTTAAACGCATTTCTTCGTTAGGTTCCATGTGTGATATATTTTTATTTTTGAAAAACGAATTATCTTGTCACAAATTGTGCCATAATTCTATTGCGTTGTTCTAATAGTATTTCTTTGTTTTTCAATAATTTGTTGATGGTTTGAGTGGTGTAATGACGGATAGTAATAAGTTGCAAATCGGCATTGAAACGCACAAAATAGTATTCTGAAAGTTGTTCAATGAGTCGGTTGGTGCGGGTGGGATCGGCATCAACGCACAAAGAAAGACTCAACGCTGAGTTTTGCATCATATTAACTTTGACGCGACATTGGGCTAATACTCCAAAAATATGGTGCATTAATTCTTCGGTAATGAACGACATATCTTTGACAGAAATAGTGATGAGCAATTGATGATCATGGATAATTAAAGAGGGCGTTTTTGGATATTTTTTGTTATTATCGATGATAGTTCCTTCTTCAGTAGCGTTGACGAAAGAACGGACATACAATGGAATGTTTGCATTTTCGAGTGGTTTGATGGTTTTAGGGTGAATGACTTTAGCTCCGTAATAGGCTAATTCGATAGCTTCGTTGTATGAAAGTTGCGGCATTTTGACAGCATCTGAAAAAAATTTGGGATCGGCATTGAGAATTCCGGGAACATCTTTCCAAACGGTTACTGAATGGGCTTGGAGAAACGATCCGGCTAATGCCGCAGTATAATCGCTTCCTTCACGACCTAAAGTAGTGGTGCGATGATCGATAGTTGAACCGATAAATCCTTGTGTAACAAAAATTTGAGTGGTAGGATGCTGACTGACAATTTGTCGTAGTTGAAATTCGGATGTTGCTAAATCGACTCCTGCAAAACGAAAATAGTTATCGGTTTTTACCCATTTTCTGGCATCGATTTTTGTGCTGTCAAAATGATTAGCTTGTAAACATTGATCAATGATTTCCAACGAAAGACATTCTCCATACGAAACAATTTGATCATAAAATTCATCATAACCGATTGTTGAAGAAGTGTTTTCGAGTTGGGTTGCTAAATCATCCAAAATGGATTGAACGGGTTGAAAAGAGATGGATAGTTGATCTGCAATTTGTTGATGAAACGTTGTTATAGGTTGCAAAATCGATTGGATGTTGCGATTGCCCGATAAAAATTGTTGTACAACGAGTTCTAAAGCATTGGTTGTTTTATCGATGGCAGACACTACCAAAAAAAGAGGTTCATCGGAAAATTGTTGTAAAATGTGCATCACATGGTTGATGGCATCAGCATTTTTTATGGAGGCACCTCCAAATTTAAAAATTTTCATTTTGCATTTTTTGGAAGGTGCAAAGGTAACACAATTCATCGAAAGTTGTTTTAAGAATTACAATTTTTGGTATTAGAAATTTATTAAAAATCAGTCGATTTTATTTAACCTTAAATCGTATTGTGCTTTTTTAATGTGTTTATAATTAATGGTTTAAATTGTAAACAAAAAAGGGCTGCTGAGCAGCCCTTTTTTGTATAATTATTTATTTTTACAGCGTTTCGGGAAACAATTCGTTGAGTTTGGCTTCCAATTTTTCGCCACGAAGATCGTGTCCGATGATAATGCCTTCTTTGTCAATCAAGAAGTTGGAAGGAATGCTCATAACACCATATTGTTGAGCGGATGGATTATCCCAACCTTGTAAAACGGAAACGTGCGAAGTCCAAATCAAACTATCGGCTGCAATGGCTTGCAACCATCTATCGCGGTTGTCGTCTAACGAGATGCTGTAAACGGTGAAACCTTTGTCGTGAAATTTTTCGTAGGCTGCCACAACTACGGGATTTTCGGCGCGACAAGGACTGCACCACGATGCCCAAAAATCGATCAACACAACTTGACCTTTCAAATCGCTCAAACGCATAGTGTCGCCGTTTTGATTGGGTTGTGCAATTTCGGGTGCGGGACGACCGATGGCAACTTGAGATAGTTTTTCAATGCGTTTTTGCATCTCGTTGCCATAGAAAGAAGATTGAACCGATTCTGAGAAAGCATCATAATAGGCTTGAAGTTCT
>JAQUSR010000176.1 GCA_028710155.1 Bacteroidales bacterium
TACACATCCGGAATGGCACCTTCCAATCCATAACCGACTGAAATTCTGGCATAACCTTTTTCTCTGTCGTTCAGTTTTGGTTTGATGAGAACCATTACGCCGTTATCTTTGCCTTTACGTCCAACGCCCCATTGCTCCGCCAATTGATCGGTGAATTCTTCAATGGTATAATCATTTAAAGATGAAACTGTTACAACTGAAATTTGTGTAGAAGTAGTATCGTTAAAGGCACGAAGCATTTGTTCCAGATCGTAAGATTGTTGTTGTGTAAATAGTTGTGCCAAGTCGTTTACTAAACGAGGCGGTTCAGGTCGTTTCGGTAAATCTTGTTGAGAAAAAATAGACAGCGAAAGCAAAGGTATTGAAAAAAGGAATAGAAGTTTTTTCATCCTATTATTTTGAAATATTTTCATGCTATTTAATTAGTTTTCTGTAAAAGAGATATCGTCCGGTAATTCATTCACATCATCAGTTTGATAAGGGAAAAATTTTCGTAATTTTTCGCCGGTAAGTTCAATTCCTTTCACTAATCCCTCTTTGAATTGATTGTTATGAAATTGCTCTAACATGGCATTTCGAATTTCATTCCAAAAATCGTCACCTACCATTTTGTGAATTCCTTCATCGCCAATAATAGCAAATTTTCTACTATTGACGGCTAAATAAAATAATACGCCATTTCGTTGAGCTGTTTGATCCATTTTTAGCTGATGAAACAACACTTTTGCTCGTTCTACAGAACTTCCACGACAACTATTTTCTAAATGTACGCGAACTTCTCCGGAAGTATTTAGCTCTGCATCTTGAATAGCTTGTAGTAATTCGTTTTGTTCTTTTTCAGAAAAGAAATGTTTAACACTCATGTGATAATGATAGATAATAAATTAAAATTCTACAGTTGGAGCTACATCAGCACCCTCTTTGGCTTCAAAATAACCTTTTTTCTCAAAACCGCCCATGTTAGCAATGATATTTGCCGGGAAACGACGAATAGCTGTGTTGAAATTTTGAGCTGTTTCGTTAAATTTGCGTCTCTCGTTGGCAATACGATTTTCGGTGCCTTCCAATTGAGCTTGCAAATCCAAAAAGTTTTGATTGGCTTTCAAATCGGGATAACGTTCCACAACGACCATCAAACGCGATAAAGCATCCGATAATCCGTCTTGTGCCTTTTGAAAAGCAGCAATATTTTCTTCCGACAAATTGTCTGCTGTAACATTAATAGAACTGGCTTTGGAACGTGCTTCAATTACGTTGGTAAAGGTATTTTGTTCGTGTTCGGCATAACCTTTAACGGTATTCACCAAATTGGGAATCAAATCGGCACGTCGTTGATAAACGTTCTCTACATTTGCCCATTGACCGGATACACCTTCTTCTAAACTTACAAACTTGTTGTATTTTCCAATACCCCAAATAATTGCTATACCAATAATAGCTACGATTACAATAATCGTGATGGTTGATTTTTTCATGTGTAATGATTTTAAATATTAATTTTTATAAAGTATTAATGTTGACTTCAAAATATTTTTTATTCAATAATTGTGCCATTATTCAAATAGGAAACATTACTTTTGCCGACGAATTTATTTTTTATGAAACAACATCAATATTCTCCAATTATTGTCTATGGGGCATTAATACTTGCCATGTTTTTCTGGGGCTTTTCCTACGTCTGTTCTACCATCGTTTTCAAATATTGGACACCCATCACTGCTATTTTTATTCGCTCGGTGTGTTGTTCCGTTATTCTTTTTTCGGCGTTGAAAATTACAAAAAAATTAGAAATTATTAAACGTAAAGACTTTGGGCTGTTGTTGTTATCAGGTTCTTTATGTCCGTTTCTCTATTTCATTTTTGAGGGGTACGGATTGCTCTACTCAACGCCCACTATCTGTTCTGTAATTGTTTCAACAATTCCCATTTTTAGTGCCATCGGTGCTTTTTTGATGTTTCATGAAAAGCTGTCGACAATTAACAAAATCGGGATGTTTGTATCGTTTGTCGGAGTTCTGTTCATCGTTGTCAATAAAGACTATTCGTTGGCTGCACAACCTATTGGATTGCTATTCTTGACGTTGTGCGTACTTTCATCGGTGGGACATATTTTGGTTTTGAACAAATTGTGCAGTAAATACAATCCGTTTACCATCGTTGCCTACGAAGATTTGGTAGGCGCATTGCTGTTTATGCCCCTGTTTTTCATTTTTGATTTTAAAACGTTCATCCACATTCCCCTCAATAGCGAATTAGTAGTGATGATGTTGATGCTCATCATCTTTGCGGGTTCGTTAGCATTTCCGTTTCATGCTTTCGGATTGCGCGAAATTGGTGTCAGCCGATCGAATGTGTTCACCAATATCATTCCGGCATTCACGGCTGTTGCGTCATTTCTTTTTTTAAATGAAACGTTTACGTGGGTGAAAATTATCGGAATTGCGTTGGTCATCGGAGGCGTAACGCTGGTTCAATTAAGAAATCAGTTAAAAAAACATCATTCTTAAACGCACGAAATGGCAAAACAAAAAAAATATTACGTGGTTTGGTCGGGACATCAGCCCGGAATTTACGAAGATTGGGAGACCTGTCAAAAGCAGTTGAAAGGATTTGAATATGCGCAGTTTAAATCGTTTCTCACACGCGAGCAGGCTGAAAAGGCTTTTTGGGACGATCCGGATAATTATATCGGAAAAGAGATCAAACGGGAGATGACAGAAGCGGAAAAGAAAATTGTTGGAACACCTATTTTAGAGTCGCTTTCGGTGGATGCATCGTGTTTGGGCAACCCCGGAAAATTGGAATATCGTTGTGTGCATACACAAACTAAGCAAGTAATTTTCAATCGCGGACCTTACGAATTGGGAACGGTGAACATCGGCGAATTTTTAGCCATCGTTTTAGCATTGGTTTATGAGCAAAAACACAACATTCATGTTCCCATCTACAGCGATTCTAAAACGGCTCTTTCGTGGGTTCGTCAAAAACAGGTGAAAACACAATTGCCACGAATAGCACAAAATGAAATTCTTTTTGAACAGCTGGAAAAAGCAGTTGCATGGCTGAATAACAATACTATACAAACGAAATTACTAAAATGGCAAACCGAATTTTGGGGAGAAATTCCTGCCGATTATGATAGAAAATAAAACAGTGTTATTGACGTTTTTCTAATTGCAATCTTATTTTTTTTGACATTTAATCTTAATCGTAGATTATAAAAATTATTAAAATATATCGTTGATAATTAGTTGTTTAACATAAACCTTTAATTTTAATTCAATGGAAAAAGAACAATTGATGAACATGGCGTATCAGCTCGCTCATGATTATGATGTGGACTATGGATTTTGTCCGCAATGTGTTTTAGCAGCCGTTCAAGACGTGATGGAAGAAGGAATTTCGGACGATGTCATTCGTTCGGCGCATGGGTTGAGTGGCGGCGGTTGCCTTACAGGAAATGGAACTTGCGGTGCTTTACAAGGCGGATTGATGGCAATCAGCTGTTTTCACGGTCGCAAACGGGAAGATTTCGGAAAAGGTCGCTATTTGAAAAATTTAACTTTGGGTAAAGAATTGTTGAATAAATTCACCGAAAAATATGGCGACAAACACAATTGCAACGAGTTGCAATGCAGTTTTGTAGGTCGATCCTTTGACTCATGGAATCCGGAAGATGCTGCAGCCTTTAAAGATAGCGGTTGCAAAAAACGCTGTGCCGAGATGACAGGCGACATTGCTCAATGGGTCATTGAGCTGATTGCAAAATAACCGATTTCTATTTCATTTCACCATTTACTGTTCAAAAATAGTTGTCCTTTTTCAACTTTTTTGATAGTTTGCCGTTATAAAACAATGCGTATCAAGCTATTTCTTCTGTTAATACTACTGTTTCCGATAGTCTGTTTTTCGCAACAAAAGCAAGAAATAAAAGGTTGCGTTTTAGATAGTAAAAACGGAAAACCGATTCCTTTTGCCAATGTTCAAGTCAACAATTTGACCATCGGCACTAGTACTGATATTGACGGTTGTTTTAAAATCATCAC
>JAQUSR010000030.1 GCA_028710155.1 Bacteroidales bacterium
GTGCATTACGTGCATATTGGGTTGTTGTCGGCAAAATGCTGCAATACAAATCTTCGCTTTTAGTGTGATAAAAACGTTCTATCATCGGTTGCATCACCTTCCATTGGTCGAAACGGAAGTTGTCGATAACAAAAACGAAAAACGATTTATTGGAACCTTTTAATATAGGAAATAATTTGTCTTTGAAGGTTGTAGGCGACATAGACGGGCGGTCTCTGTCAGTACCGTTAATCCAGTTTTCGTAATTTTTCTCAACATATTTACAAAAAACCGTGTTGGCTTCATCTTTCTGCATCTTTAAAATCTGGTGCATACTTTCGTCTTCCGATTTCTCGAGACGAATTTCCCAGTTTACCAACTTTTTATATACCTTTTTCCATCCGTCAAAATCTAAACCCGATCCGATCTCCATTCCCAAATCGCGAAATTCTTGCTGATAATCCATAGTCGATTTTTGATCTACCAAAGATTTTTGTTCTAAATTTTTCTTTAAACACAGCAAAATTTGGTTGGGATTCACCGGCTTAATCAAATAATCCGAAATGTTTCCTCCGATGGCATCTTCCATAATTCGTTCCTCTTCACTTTTGGTAATCATCACGATAGGAAGTGAAGGACGAAATTGTTTCATTATCGGCAACACCTCCAAACCTGAAAGCCCCGGCATATTTTCATCTAAAAAAACGATGTCGAAAATTTGATTTTGTACCAAATCTAACGCCTCTTTTCCGTTATTGATAGTGGTTACGCTATACCCTTTTTGTTCAAGGAACATAATATGTGGACGCAACATTTCAATTTCATCATCCACCCAAAGAATTTTAATATTTTCCATAAATAGTTAAAGTATAAAGATTTAGCGTAAAAATCGAATCATATTATATCGTTAAAAACCTTTTAATAACGAAAAAAAAGGTGGTTTATTTATTCTTAAACACAATTCTTTGAGATGATTAACAAAGAGCGTTTTGAGAACGCTGTTTATTATTCAATCACAATTTCATCCATGAAGATATAAGATGCTTCTCCTTTTGATGGATGCCATTCGGGTAGTGGTCCCGGATTTTCTGCCACAACTTTCAAATAACGTGTTTTTAATTGCAAATTATTGATTGAAAACGAATTGATGATATTTCCAGAACGTCTGAAATCGGGCGATAACGTTTGTGATTTTTCCAATTGATAGTGAATGCCATCTTTTGAACTATACACTTCCACTTTCACCGGCGACAAAATCCAATCGAAAGTGTTTTGCAAAAAACGTCCCGAAATCGATTGAATGTCGGTAGGTGTTACCAAATCAATTTCCACGTCAATATTTTGACCTTGATAGCCTTGCCAACAACCGTCTTTGTAGCTATCCGATCCCACAACGCCATCCAATAATCCATTGTCGCCGCCGGCAGAATATTCCGGACGATAGGTGCTGTAAATAGAATTGATTTTTTTCAAATGTCCCATTCCTTTGTGACACAAAATATAACGTTCGCTAATGATCGATTGTCCGTTATTATTACCGGTAATGGCTTTAATGGTTCCTGATTGATTGATGCTAAAAGGTTGTGTGTAGCAAGTGGAACTTGAATTGGGTTCGCTGCCGTCTAATGTATAATAAATAGGTATATTATTAAAAATGGTGCGTAACGAAATAACCGGTTTCCCATCATCCGATAAGACAGTTTGGATGAAAATATGTTTTTCCAAATTCAACAATTCTTTGGCAATGCGATCGTATTTTTCCATATTCACATCGCGCCAGTAGGCTCTGTTTTCTCGCTCCCACAGTGGAATATACTCGTTTTTCAAAGATAACAAGCCGGATTTTATTTCCTGAATCAATTTTTTAGCTTCAATGGCGGCGGCATCGGTCGGATTTTGGTACAATTGATATAATTGAATCCGTAACAAATTTTTCTGAGCTACAAACATCATTCGATTTGCACCATAAATGGCATTATCTAAAATTTCGGGATGTGTTTTGGCGTGTGTTTTGGCGATTTCTAATTGTTGACGAATTTTTTGAGCCTCTTGATATACCAATTGATTGTTTTTCAATGCTTGTTCGTCAACTTTAGAAGGATAAAAATCAAGGATGGATTCTCCAAGTGCGCCAAATTCCATCAAATTATCAACGGGCAGCTTTGAGCAATTGTCTAATTGATAAAGAGCGTTGACAATGTCGTAATCGGGTGCATTGAAAAACAAGGTATTAAAGTTTTTATTGAAAATGATTTCGCGTTCATTACGTTCTTTGACAGAAGCCTCTTTTTCAGTGTTTTTGAGGGGATTCCACGACATTTCGGCACCCCAGATCATTCCGTGCCAAGCACTATTGAAAAGCGATTCTCCGGCATCGTCCCAAGCAGTGTTCATCATGCCCAAAGCACCGTTTTTGTAACCGTCACGAACAAAATTGGCGATGTTGGGAATATAGGTTTTGATGCTCGGGAAAATAGCACTCCACATGCTGACACCCGGTGCAATCATAAATTCAAATCCCGAATTTTTGAAGGGTAACACCAAATCGTTAAATTCTTCAGCATCAACATAACTCCAAGCGATAATGAGTAAATCTTTCGGTAAATTTTCAATAATTTCGGGATGTTTTACAGCAATATCACCCCACATCATTACCCGTTTTCCATGTTTTTTCAAAATGTCGTTCACGCGATTGATGTGCCGATAATAAGCAACGGTTGCTCCCACTTGATCGACATATTCTTTGGCTTTTCCGGATCCAAGTCCTTCAGTTTCATCGCAATTGATGTTGAATAGGGGAGAAGTGTAAGCCGGAGCCACTTCAGCAAATTGATCTTCCAAAAACTCGTAGGTTTTTTCTGTTCCGGGATTCAGGTTGGACTTCGTGTCGCTGATGTCGTCGTAAAACGGATTCTTCAACATTTTTTCGGCATGTGCAAAACATTGTTGATTTCCAATCATTTCAATATGAAATTTTTTGGCAAAACTTTCCAATTCTTTGACCTCTTCAGCTGTCAAACCATCTTGCGGAGCAATGTCGGGATGGCTTTTCAGTTTGAAAACATGCTCGGTATAAAGGTTAAAAAAGTTGATTTTATATTCTGCCATTGTTGCAATGACGTTTTTCAAATAATCGACCGTAACGATGGGACCGCGGCTGATGTCGTCCATCCAACCACGATATTTCATGGCGGGAAAATCGGTAATAGTCATGCAAGGAATGGAAGCCATTCCATTTGAAAAATGTGTTTTGAAAAGTTGTTTGAGTGATTGAATACCATAAAAAAGTCCGGTGGCGGTAGTGGCTTTGACTTGAATGATATTGGAAGCAATATCGATAATGTAGGCTTGATCTTTTTGAAGGACTGTTGTCGGAAAAACAAGATTTTCATCCAATAAAATATGAATCAATGTCTGATTTTTTTTGGGAGATTTTGGCTTTCCAATGTATACATAATTTTTAAAATGAGCATGATTTTGTGTGCAGTCCAATAACTGATTGACTGAAAAAAGGTTTTCATCAGAGGAAGGCGTTAGATAAATAATTGTGTTGGCACTCCAAACGAAAGTACCGTTCATTGGTTTAACTTGTTGAGGAGTTGGAATAATTCCGGTACTTTGTCCATTGAACAACAAATAAATAGAAATAAAAATGAATGTAAAAATAAATTTTTTCATAGAAGTATAATTTCGGCGAAGTTAAAAAAATATGGCAAAATTTATTGAAAATGGAAAAATAATATTTTTTTTAAAAAAAGTATTATTTAAAAAAATATTTGTAAATTTGCCCATCTATTTTTTAAGAAGTTCTTTGATGATTTAATGTCGAAAAAACAAAAATTTTTATTGATAAAAATTAATGTGTATTTTCATTAATTAACGACTGTTTTTCGTAGGGCTAAGATTTTTTTATTTGAAATACAATTCATTCTAATTAATTGATTTTTTTTATGAGAGAGAGATAGCGTACATTATAATAATAATGTATGGTCTATTATTTATTATTACATTATGAGAATAATTTACAATTTATGTATAAATGATGAAAAAAAAGTATGTTTTATTTATCGCAATCATATTGAGTTTTTCTTCTATGATTGCTCAAAATGCAGTTGTTACCAATGGAGGTGAGGCAACCGGTCCGGGAGGACAGGTGAGCTTTTCTATCGGGCAACTTACATTTCAACATGAAATCGGCTCTAATGGGAGTGTTCTCGAAGGGGTACAACAACCCTATGAAATCTCGGTGGTAGGTATTGACGAAAACCCTGAAATTGTTCTTGATGCCGTTGTTTATCCAAATCCAACGATGCATTCTGTAGTATTGAGAATTGATACAGAAAATGTAACAGAGGCTTATGATGTTCTCTTATGTGATGTAACCGGAAAAGTTTTAAAAACGTTGAAAGTTACTGATGTCAAAACTTTAATTGAAATGGAAACCTTACCGGAAGGCGTCTATTTTTTAAAAATATTTAATCAAAATCAATCCGTTAAAACATTTAAAATCATCAAATCTTAATTAATATGAAAAAATTTTTCTTTTTTATGGCAGCTATTTGTCTGTCATTTATTTTAGTAGCTCAATCTCCTGAGAAAATGAGTTATCAAGCAGTCGTTAGAAATGACAATAATCAATTATTAGTCAATCAAAATGTTAAAATGAGAATTAGTATTTTGAAATCTAGTGTTACGGGGACTGCTGAATATATTGAAACACAATTAGTAACGACTAATTCTAATGGATTGTTATCTATTCAAATCGGGGAAGGAAGCATTGTATCCGGCTCTTTTTCCGATATTGATTGGGCGTCTAACATCTATTTTCTAAAAACCGAAATAGATCCTAACGGCGGTAGTAACTATTCAATTATTTCTACGCAACAATTGTTAAGTGTTCCGTATGCACTGTTTGCAAAAACAGCAGCATCTTTAACAGAAGAAATCGTAGAAACAGATCCTTTTTATACGGCATGGGATAAATCCACCGGTATTACAATTACGGAAAGTCAAATTTCTGATTTGAAAAATTATTTAATTAATGAAATTGATCCCATGTTTAGTAATTGGGATAAAACGACAGGAATTGTAATTACAGAAAATCAAATTAGTGATTTACAATCATATATAACGTCTGAATTGGATCCGATTTATGCTGCTTCGTTGGCGGCAGGAATTACTGCAGAAGATATTGCATCGTGGAATGCAAAATTGAGTGCCGAAACTCAAACATTAGCGGCTGTTGCCTTGTTGGGCAATTCAGTCTATACACAAATTAAAGATATGGTTGATCCGACAGATGCACAAGATGCTGTAACTAAGGGATACCATGATTCGGACTTTGATCTTTTAGAAGAACGTTTGGCAGCATTAGAAAATCAGTTATTTATTGATACACCTATTGTGATAACGGAGTCTGCTACACAGATTACAGCTACTTCAGCTTCATGTCATGGTACGGTGGTTGATACAGGACATCAATTGGTAATATCTCGCGGAATTTGTTGGAGTACATTACCACAGCCAACAGTAGAAGATTCTGTATTTCTTTCAGGTTTCGGTCCGGGTCAGTTTTCATGTAATTTGACAGGTTTATCACCTTACACCATCTACTATTATAAATCATTTGCTATCAATGCAAATACAGTTGCTTATGGAGAAGAAATGAGTTTTATTACTTTATTAAATCCCGGCATAATTTATGGAAATGGAGTTACTGATGTAGATGGAAATACCTATGTTTCAGTGTTAATGGATTCCATTGAGGTGATGGCAGAAAATTTGAAAACCACTAAATATAAAGACGGGTCAAATATTCCATTGGTAGTTGATGAAACAGCATGGACGGAAACGACATTGCCCGCTTATAGTTGGTATAATCATGATATTTCATTCAAAGAGGTGTATGGTGCATTATATAATTGGTATGTTGTTCAAACAGAAAATCTTTGCCCTATAGGTTGGCATGTTATCAATAATGCTGAATGGACGGCTATTATCAATATGTGTGGTGGATTAGAAATTGCCGGATATCACTTGAAAGCCAATTCATCATTGTGGAATAATAATAACAACGGAATTGGTGCCGGCGGTGATACTTATGGATTCTCGGCATATCCCGGTGGATGGCGGCGACATATTGGAACCTTCCAATTAATGAATGAAAATGGTAGATGGTGGTCGGCAGATTTATCGAATGCAACACAAGCCTATCGTTATACGATGAATTGTTGTGGAAATAGTAGAATATCACAAACAAGTGCTAGTTTTAATTATGGATATAGCATTCGCTGTGTGAAAGATAGAACCAATAATTAATGGTAAGTGTAGGAAATTAGTAAAAAACGTCATCATACGATGGCGTTTTTTTGTTTTTTAACAATAACTATTAGAATAAACCCGGATAAAAAGCATCTTTGATGTGATAAATCTGCGGTTCTTGATTGCCGAAAACAATAGAAATAATATCGAAACGAAGTTCACCCATATAATTATTGTTGAAAATGTAGGCTTCTGCTGCTTTAATGAGTTTTCCGCGTTTTTTTCGATCGACACTATCTTCCGGATGCGAGAATTGTTCCGAAGAACGCGATTTTACCTCCACAACCACTAAGATATTACCATCTTGAGCGATGAGATCAATTTCATAATAACTATATCTCCAATTGGTGGCGATGATGGTATAGCCTAAGTTTTCAAGAAATCGGGCTGCTAAATGCTCACCTTGTTTTCCGATATTTTGTGCTGTTGTTGGTGCTTTCATAGTTAACCGTTGATGATTTCGTGTAATATGGCTTTTGATTTAATCTCGTTGAAGCCCGG
Organism: Bacteroidales bacterium; assembly: GCA_028710155.1. Classification (GTDB taxonomy): domain Bacteria; phylum Bacteroidota; class Bacteroidia; order Bacteroidales; family WRLA01; genus WRLA01. The sequence continues at coordinate 6,802 of JAQUSR010000030.1, forward strand.
AAAATGAAGCTCATAATAAATGAGTAAACTATCTAATAGTTGTCTTCGTTGCGTGTTGTCAAGTTTTATGGGACGATATTGCGGTAAAAGTTGATCGAATAAATCGTGAAACAATGCTTTTGATTCTTGTGTAATAAAATATTGATGATTGGGGGGCGATTCGAGACAGACGCCTTCCGACAAATCGAACCAAGCTCCCTCTTGATTGAAATTGGGGGCAAAGCCTAATAGTTTGGTTAAACCTGCCAGAAAATAAAGATGAAAGTTGGAATATTGTTCTGTGGATGAATCTAACAATAAAAGTGATTGCTGAATGTAGTTGAAAAGCAGCGTATTAGGTTGTTCTTCTTTCAATGTTTTATAAAGTATTTCGTTGATAAACATTAAAATAGAACTTTTGTAAAAGTTAAAAGGAATGGTTTGATAAGGATGTTCTAATGAAATTTCTTTTAAAGAAAACAGATTACTTTTTTTATTTTCCGAAAAAACAATTTCAACCAAATTTAAAGGCTGAAAAAGGGCGGCTGAATGTTTGCTTTTTGTAGTGTGTACCCCGCGAGCCAATAGTCCAATAAGTCCAAATATTTTAGAATAAACATTGATAATCAAAGAACTATCATTGTATTGAACTGTTTTTAATATAATGGCTGATGAGGAATGAATGGGTGGCATAACAAGAAAATTCAGCAGATTGTAAAAATGTTTCCATTTTCAATTGATGATTATAGAAATTTTTCAGGTGTATGCGTTTCGATGTTGAGCCAACGACTGAAAACGAATAAGAAATCGGATAGACGATTGAGATATTTCAGCTCCAAATCATTTTCTTGGCAAGAGTGAGTGCTAACGGCACGGCGTTCAGCACGACGGCACACGGTTCTTGCCATCGATGCATATCCCGAAGCTATGCACCCACCGGAAATCACAAAATTATGTATTTCAGGAAGTTTTTCGGTGATAGAATCAATTTGATGTTCTAAGTTGATGATGGAATCCGGAGAGATACGGGGTAATTGTTGTCGAATAGAATCATCGTTTACGGCAAAACGACCTCCAACAGCAAACAAATCGCGTTGAATTTGTGATAAAAATGTTGAATAGGAAACAGTAGCGTCTAAGCAGCCCAACAAACCGATCCAAGAATTTAATTCGTCGATGGTTCCATACGTTTCAACGCGAATATCATCTTTAGAAACGCGGTTGCCTCCAATTAAAGAAGTGTTGCCGTTATCACCGGTTTTGGTATAGATTCTCATATTAAATTATGTTTTAGTGAAAGAGTGTATTTATAATAAAATTTTCTTTAGAAGATTCTTTTCTAAGAAAGGCACAACCCATTCGGTAAAAATCCAAGGTGACAGTAACACGGGGATGGCTTTTGATTTTCTCCCATGCTTCCAACATTGCCGGCGACCAATGAATATCGTCGAAAATAAAAATTGTATCGTTGTGAGCTATAGATAGGCAAAGTTCAAAATAGCGTAAGGTTGCATCGTGGGTGTGATTGCCGTCAATATAAACAAAATCTAACGATGAAATAGAGTTTAAAACATCAGGAAGAACGGCATCAAAACTTCCGACAACTTGATGAATATGGTTTAAAGAGAGTGTTTCAAAGTTATAGTGCGCTTGTTCGGCAATTTTCGGACTGCCTTCGATGGTGATGGTAGTTCCATCAAGCTGTTCGCAAGCTAAATAAGCAGTGCCTATGCCTAGCGATGTTCCTAATTCGAGAATGGTTTTTGGCTGAAAATAACGAACTATATTGCTAAGCATTCGACCTTGTTTTTTAGAAATAGCACTATTGTGGGCTAATTTTGCTATCGTGCAGGTGTGTTTAACAGAGCCGTCTTCATTGCCTTTGGCTCCAAAATCAACCATTTCAATGATTTCGTTTTGTCGTTTGAGTTGATGGTGCAGGTGTTCAATAGCATCCCATTTCGGATGAGGCTTTTTTTTGTCCAATAAGACTTTTATCAACGAAAAAACGAAAGGGGAGTGGATCAAATAAATCGTTTGAGCATGAAAAAAGTAATATATGATGGTTTTAATTCGAAAAATAATATTCATTTTTTAAGATTAGTTTTTTGATTTTAAAAGATTCAAAAATTCGATTTTTTGAGTTTCGGATTTCAAAATTTGATGATATTCTTGAAAAGATTCTTTATCGTGTAATGATCGGGCTTTTTCGATGTTTTGAAGAGCTGCTGACATATTTCCTTGAATTTCTTCAAAGAGAGCTAAGTTAAAGTAAGCGTTAGCAGCCATCTGTTTGTTTTTTTGTTTTGTAACATCTTTCCAATAATTGTAGGCACGTTGCCATTGATGGCGTAAGGCTGCGTTAGTTCCGTATTGCAAAAGGGTGCTAAAATAACTGTTATACACCAAACGTTCGACTTCCATCCAATAGGGACAGAAATTTTGAGCGACATCGGAGCCCATCCAAAAATAGGCTTCCGGAAAAACTTCGTAGCGTTTTGGCAAAGATTGATAGACCGCTTGTGCGGTGTTGTCGATATTGCTCCATTCAACAGTATCTTGATAATGAATTTCTTTTAATAGAGTTTGATCGGCAACAGAAAAAATTTGAATGTTACTGTTCATGTAGAGCAATATTTGACCAAAGATTCCTTCAAACGATGAAGGATAAAAAGCGGTGACGTCTTTGATAGTCAGTTGATCTAAAACAATAATAATATCGGCATTAGTGGGCTGCTGAAGTTGAAATTTTTTGTGTTTCTTGTCATACGAGAAATCGTTGAACAAAAGTGTTGTGGTGTCGATTGAAAAAAAACCGGATTGGTCGATGATCGATTTCATTCCGTTGATGAAAGAGGTGGAAAGGATGGAGTCGGAAGGAAATTCGCTATACATTTTTTGTTGATCTAATGTGTAGAAGAAACCGATGCTGTCTCTATCTGGAGGACAGGTTTTATCGACAAAGGCGATGGATTTTGTGGTGTTGGGCAATGGAGATTTTGGGTATTGAAGCACTTCAATCGGAATAGCATTGGTGTAATAACACGCATTGGTAAGCATCATTATCACCAAAGTTGCTGCAAAAATAACCAAAAAATGTCGATTCAAGAGTGAATACATATTGCGAAAACCTTATATATTAAGAATGGTGCAAAATTAAACTTTTGACAATGATAACAGATGATAATCATAAAAAAAACGCCTCATTAGAGACGTTTTTGTATGTTAGTTGAATTATAATCTTAGATTTACATTCTTTTTTCACGGATTCTAGCTTTTTTACCGCGTAATCCTTTGAGATAGTAAATACGAGCTCTACGAACAACACCGTGTTTGTTTACTTCAATACTATCAATAAACGGAGAAGTAAACGGGAAGATTCTTTCTACAGCCGTATTTCCGGATGGTTTTCTGATGGTAAAAGTTTCTGTTGAACCTGCACCAACACGTTGAATAACAACGCCGGTGAAACTTTGAAGACGTTCTTTATTACCTTCGATGATTTTGTATTTTACAGTAATTGTATCACCTGATTTGAAAACAGGAAATTCTTTTCTTTCAACCTGATTTTCAACATAATCTATTAATGCCGACTTGCCCATTTCTTTCTATATTTTCGTTCTTTAAAAGTGGGTGCAAAGGTATATATTTTTTTGTCTTGAACAAACATTTCAAATATTTTTTTATTTTCTTGATAGGTGTTTTATAATATGTAGATATTCTTTGTGTTATAACGATTTGGAGAAGGTTTCTTTTTGTGAAAAGGATGAAATGTTAGAAGTAACTTTTGATTTTGGTTGCCAAATCACCAAGCAGACGGAGCCGACAATCAAAATTATTCCAAGGATTGCGTGAAAATTGATGGATTCGTGAAAATAAATTACACCGACTAAAACAGCAGTGAGTGGCTCGGCTGCTCCTAATATGGCTGTGTTGGTTGAACCGGCTTGTTGGGCTGATAGTACTAAGGAAATATTTGAGATGATCGTGGCAACAACGACTAATCCTATTATATTCCAAAAAACATTCATGTTTTGGATGGGTTGCAATCCTTGCGGGGTGAGAAATGCTAAAACAAGCACAACAAGACTACTGATAAATAATACGTAAGCTGTTAGTATAAATGTATGAATATGACGCACTTGTAATTTGTTAAGCAGGATGATATAAACGGCGTAGCAAATGACGGATAAAAAAACGAACCATAAGCCCATGGCTTCTACTTTTCCTGTACTCCAATTGAGAAGACCTACACCTATTAACGATAAAATTAATGAAACAAAGACTTTGATAGTGAGTTTTTCTTTGTAAAAAATCATCATTAACAGACAAACAAAAATGGGATAAGTAAAATTCATGGTAGTGCATATACCACTTTCGATATATCGATAAGCATAGAATAATCCAATGGCAGTGAGTGCATAAAGAAGCCCGAATAAAAAAATATGCCATAAATCTTTGATGCGATAAACTAAACGCTTTCCCATGCAAAGGGCAATAATTAGAATCATGATTGCACCAATCAAAAAACGCCAAAAAAGTATGGATGGTGCTTCCATAAAGCCGCCATTTAATATCGGAAGACTAAAAAGAGGAATAAGCCCAAAGGTTATAGAGGAAAGAAGTCCCCAAAAATATTTCATATTGATTAATGTAAAATGTATTTAATGAGTGATATGCGATGTCTTATTGTGTTTTTTTTACTATGGTGCAAAGGTATAATAAAGCAATGAAGTCGGTTGCTGTCAATGAAAAAAGAATCAATCTGTAATCATGTACTAAATGTGTTCAAATGTTTTTTTGAAAATGTTTTTTTTTGTATGTCACAAAAAAATAATTTTGTAAAAAATTTAAAAAATTAATTTCTCTATCTAAAGATACCATTTTCGCATGCACCGGTGATTGATAAACGCTTTTCTGACCCAACCATTTCTGAATTATTGGATTGGTGATGTTGTAATTGGTCGGAAGAAAAAATTGCCGCCAACATTGAAAATATTTTAACACGCAAAATTGAAAATTTACAATAACATTGAATATAAAAAAAGCATTTTATGAAGACACACAATTTGTTGATTATTATCTTATTAATCGGATTATTATCCGCTTGTCGTCCCAACACTTTAGAACAAATAAAAACAGAATTTATCACCTTGGGCGATCAAACCAAAATTGCCTATAAAACCTACGGCGAAGGTGAAACAACGCTGGTTTTTGTGCACGGTTTCGGTTGCGACATGAATGCGTGGGAGGCTCAATACGACTATTTTAAAGACAAAGCACAATTGGTTTTCCTCGATTTGCCGGGTTACGGACAAAGCGACCAACCGAAAACTGATTATACGTTAGATTATTATGCCGATGCTGTAAAAATACTTTTGGAGTCTTTGAAGGTGAAAAATGCAGTGTTGGTCGGACATAGTTTAGGTACTGCTATTTGCCGACAAACGATTTTTAACAGCCCGCAGATGGTTGAAAAATTGGTGGATGTAGATGGCGTTTATTGCTTTTTTGGAGACGATTCCATTACTCGTGCAGAAAACGAAAAACAATACGCTCAGTTTGTCGCTCTTTTTCAAGGAGACGACATAACAAAATCGATGGAAGGCTTTATTCAGCCGTTTTTTGTGGAACAAACACCCGAAAATGTAAGAAACTATGCCATGACAACCATGACCAAAACGCCGCAATGGGTGGCATATAGTACCATGAAAAATTTGACCGATCAACGCTATTGGACAGGAAAAGTCATCAATATTCCGTCTTTAATCATTGCCTCTAAAAATTCGCAAATTCCTCCCGATTACAAACAGATGATGAATGAGTTGTATTCCGATATGCAATATCACGAATTAGACAATGTGGGACATTTTATCATGATGGAACAACCCGAAATGTTTAATCGGATGTTGGAGGAGTTTGTAATGGGTGCTAATTGATTTTTTAAGTATTGCTTATGAATCTTTAATTTCTTAATACTATTCCTCTGTAAAACCGTGTTGTTTTAGTAATTTAAGATTTTGCTTACATCCCCACGCTAAACGGTCATTTAATGGCTTTTTGCCTATTGCAATGTCGTTCATTACGTTCCATTGCCAATCTTTGAGAATACGGCGGCGTTTATCCCAATTGACCATCTTTTGAATCAATTCTAATGTAATATCATTGGTGGGCGAATTATTTGTTTTCTGTGCATTTTTCGTAACTTCCGACTTTTCTTTTTCCGTAAGTTCATCAGCTTCATCCAAAAGTTCGATATTATTTTCACATACAATATCAAAAATTGCCATACCTCTTACTAAATCGTTGTCGGAAAGTGGGCGGTTTCCTTTGATTTTAAAGGCTAAATCACTGGCGTTTGATTGACGATTTACGCTTAGAAATTCACTATCTCGTCCCCACGCTTCAATCTTTTTCCAAAGCGAAAAAGGAATTGAACGGATTATATTTTCTTTGTGTTGGCGGTTTTCTTCGGTATCTTCAGTTTCATCAACAATAGCACGTTTGGGCGGATTTTTTTCGTCTATCATATCTGCTGCTATTTCGTTAATGTTGAAACTCCACGAGTTAGATTTTACTGCATCCCAACACTCCTCTTTTTTTGCCCACTCGATATAATGTGATACGGGCGATTTGTCCAAAATGAATTGATTGATTTGTTTCATTAAATCATAAAGGAAATCGGATAGTGCGGGCGAAATTTGTTGCTCTTTCCAAATTTTATACAAATCTAATTTGTCTTGGGTAATAATATTGAGCAACGAAAGTGTGTATGGCACAACCACTTGACGGAGTTCTCCTATATTGTTGTTTTGTACTTTTGTGCCGTAGCGTTTTTCGGCTGACTTAAACAAAATAGCCTTTGCAATGGAATCTTCAAAAAATACGCTGTTGATTTTCTTAATATTTTCGGGCAGATTGTCGTTGATAAAACGGGCATAGTTTTTTTCGTTGCCTCGCACAACTATATGCGGACCAATAGCCAGTTTTTTGCCATTCCAAACTTCCTGAAAAGCATCAATGAATTTTGCCAATTCAACCTTTGTAAACATTTGATTTTTGGGATATTTCTTGTCAAACGCATTTTGGCGAGATTTGGTAAAGCCCTCACGACTTCGCAAAGTTTTGTACTGACCTCTTGCGCGTTCAAAAAACCAACAAGTTTGCATATTGTTTTGAGCCGTAACAGGTGAAAGAATGTAGCGGGACAACTTTTCAAAGGCTATCAATGCTGGATTGTTTGCCGAGAAGTCGGCTTCATTGACCTTGTTTTGTGTAATTGCATAACGCGAAATGCGGGAAACAATGTCGCTGTAATTGTACTGCTTTTCTATGATTGAAAATTTGACTTGAACAAAAATCTGTGAAATATAGGCCTTGTCTTTCTTTGCCGTATTGTAAATTGAGGCAGTTGTTTGTCCGCCGTTTACAATTTGCAAATTTCTAACCTTTGTAATAAAGTGGTTTGTTTCGTCCAACTCAATATGGTCGGCTGTAGCGGCAATACCGTTGTTGAAAGCCAAAAACATATAGGGTTCATTTTTGATTGTGTCGCGTATTCCTTTATTGATTTTACCCGTGAATTGCAGGAATGACCGCACGTTTTGTTCTAAAAGCCTTGCGCCATAACGCTCGTAAAGATTGGCAAGGCACAAGCCCGGAATTATGGCAATGTAGGCTTTGTATTCAGAATTGCCTGAATCGGCAGCCAAACAAGGAATTTGGAAATTTTCTTCTTCAAAATTTATTTCAATTGGAACACGTGACTGTTCGGATATTTGGTATAAGTATTTAATATCCAATACACGGTAAAAAATTTTGTAACCACTCATTTCGGCGGTGGCTGGAATTTCGCCTTTGTAATCGCCGTTTGTAAGAATTAAAGCATTGACACGCACTAAGTTTTCTTTCAATTCTTGGAAGTTTGCCAATGTGTTTGCAAACTCAAAGATTGGCGAAGATTCGGCAACTTCATTTACATAATCGTTGTAAACGGCTTTACGGAAAAAGTTTGTGATACGTTTCGTTGCCGTGTCAATATCCGTTTTGGCAATCGTCCGAATCGTGTCTGAATTATCGAAAATAGATATAAATAAATCTACTGTTTCGTAATTGTCTGCTATGGCATAACCGTTTATTTTATGTTGCCCTTTCTTGCCAAAATCTTTTTCATCGTAGGCAATAGCCGCGTTCTCGGTTTCGCCTCCATCTGCCAACATTTCAACTGCAATGCGAGTGAAGGTCTGTTCTTGCGAGCCGCCTTCTTCGTTGCCCGTTTGTGTTGCTGCAACATCTTGCATTAACGATTTGTAGAATTTATTTATTTCATTCATAACTCTTTAAGAACGTTGAAAATTGTATTTTCGGTTACTTGGTATTCATCGCACATTGCGAGAATTACTGAATACCTTACATCGCAAACTCCGTTTCTCAACTCGTTTTCTTTGATACGCGGAAAATCATTTTCTACTTTGTAGAAACTTTCGTTGCGAGTTTGATAAAAGCGGTCTTGATAATAGGGCTCGTGTTTATCTAAATAGCCAACTTCAAACAACTTTGCATTGAACATTGAAAGGGTGGGCGTGTCGTTGGATAGTAATTCACGAATGGCCGTCACTTTTTGGCAAAGCGTTTGTCCGTTGGCGTTTGATACTTCCACTGAATAATGAAATAGAAACAGCGTTTCCAATAAAGTTTCGTCTAATTGTCTTTCGCCGTTTATTGTTACTTTTTGCGGATTGTTTGTCGAGGTTGTTTTTACCTCCAATGCCCAATTTGAGCCTTGAAAATCGCGCAATGCACTATCTGCGCCAACCCAAGTATGCAAAACATCGCACGGATTTAATTCTGATTTTGATAGATATTTTTGCAGAAAATGCAGTTCTCCATAAAGACCTTGTTGTTCGGCAGGTGTTAGTCCCGTTGAATTATTCTTCTCAAATAGTGTTTTCCATTTTTCTAATTGATTTACAACTATGCGAATGATACGCTGTTCGCTATTTAGTTGAATAACCGATTGTATCAGGTTTTCGCATAATGAGGCGAAAATATCGCGGCTGTTCGGGTGCAACAACTGAATGACCAACAAATGTGAATTTACAAAAGTACTATCGGCTAACAACAATATTTTCATTTCTCGCAGATTGTCGAAGGAAGAAAAATTAATGCGGACATCGTTCTCAAACGTAAAGGCTATGCCATAATAGCGCTCAGGATATTGAAATGTGCCGTAAATGTGAAAGCAAACATCACTTGAATAAAGCCGTTTTACAAGTCCAACAGTTTTTTCTTCCTCTAAGTCTGCCCAAATTTCTGATATGTGATTATTGTTCGTCATAAATATTATCGTTTTCAGTGTCAAACGTGTTTTCTGTTTCAGCAAATTCTGCAACTTGGTTGACGGTATAAGAAACCGCAATGCCTGTTTCGCTGTTGGGAAATGATATAACAAATCCGATAAAAGGCTCGTCCGTTGTTTGATAAGAAATAGTGCCTTGCATGATATTTCCGTTACCATCTTTTACATTTGCACATTCTGGATTAAGCGGGTAAATCAGCAATAGAGGATTTGCGTGTGGTCGAAATTCTTTGCGTACAATCTCCGGCGCAGGATAGTCTTTGTTCCAATCGGGCTTTCTTTGCTTTGTGGTTTGTAATGCTGCTTCTAACAAATCATCGTCTAAATCAATAAGTTCATCGGCTTGATTTCCCACAATGTGGTTTTTGCGAATATAGTACGTATCCCAATTGGTGTCTTTTGCTCGGTTGCGGTCGAAACACCCGATGGTAATGTTATTTGAAAATGTATGCTGAACATCAGATTTTTTATTCATTAAAACAACCCTCCATGAGGTTAATTCTCCTTGTGCAACAAGGTCGTGAATATAAGAACTTATCAAGTCAAGATTAACTTTTTTCAATCCGTCTGCAACCTTGAATTTTGCAAAATAATCGCAAATATCATCAGGCGAAACATTTCGCCAAAGATAGTTGTTGCCTTTGGGTTCAGGTGAGCCGATGGAAGTAAGAAGATTATCGGTTGCAATAAGATTTGTTTTCTTCTTTCCTTTATCCATCGGAAGTTGATAGGTTTCTATCAATCGTCCTGCCCAAGATACCTCAACTTGTTTTGTATATCTCATTTTTGAAATAGAGGTGATTTGCAAACATCCGGGGTGTGTTCTCACTTTTAGGGCGTAATTGTCGGGTGTTCCGCCAGATTCTGCCAAATAATTAAATTCTGACCTCAATTCTTCGCTGGCAATGGTAATGTGTCTGAACCATTCATTTAGTTCGGCACTTGTAAACAAACGACACAAATCGACATATCCGGGACGATAGCCAAACCAACGTCCCATTTGCATAAGGGTATCATACATTTTTGAAGCACGTAAGAAATAACTTAACGAGAGTCCCTCTAATGTCAAGCCTCGTGAAAGTTTGTCGCCTCCAATTGCAATAACTGAAATACCTGTCTTTTCGTGTTCGTAATACGTGAGGCAGTCGCCTGAAGTGCCGTTTATAGATTTGATTTCTATCTTTTGTACAGCCTTAAACAATAGTGGTTTGATTTCTTCCCACGAATGGACAATTAGGAATTTATCTATATTGCTTAACCTTGATTGTTGTATTTCGGTTGTAACGGTTTTGTATGATTTGTATGTTGCCGTGTCTTCTTCAAAGATACGGCGAAATTCTTCAAGTATAGCGTTGTCGTTTGCTTCAATTTCGTGCTTGTAATAGTTGAATAAATCTTCAACCAAATCTTTAATCGCATTTTGCCACACCTGAAAGCGTGAAACGTGAATAAGCATTGAATTGTGTTTTGTCCCTTGTCCGCGAGCAATGCGAACGGCACAAGTAACGATAAAACACTTGACGGCTGTTTTTAACGATTCGGGAATATCCGTAAAAGAGGGTTTGCTGTCGTCCTTTTTATGACCTTGCGGCACAAAGTATTCGTAATCTTGAATAGGATTAACAATTGGCAACAAGTTATTGTCCGTATCATCGGGAATAATAGAAGTTCCAAAAACCTTTTCGGGACCAATATAGTTTGTTGGTGCCGGAATACTTATGATAAAATCACGAGGGAAAAGATTGTTGTCATCTTGCGGAATAAATATATTGGCAAATGGCGTAGCCGTGTAGCCAACGTATGCGGAACGGTTGAATAATGAAATTATATTGCAGATATTTTTATTGATTTTTGTCGGGTCTAACTCTTTTCTGTTTGTATTAATTGAGGCGTTATCTGCTTCATCGTCAATAACCAGAAGAGATTTATTTGCAATTTTATCATTAGTAGATTGAGTTTGCAGCCACGCATTTAGGCGTTTAAGAACAGAAACGTTTTTCTTGACAACTAAAATGATTGGTTGCGGAGTGTTGAAATTGATACCTAACGTTTCTGCCGCACGTTTGGTAAAATCACCCTTTTCTGCACTTGTTGTAATTGAACTTGCAATAGCATTAGGATAACCTGCTATAAGCCCAACACCGATTTTGTTTGCTTGATTAGTAGCATAAACCCTTTCAAATTGTGTGTCGAAACCCAAAAATCCCTCATCTATGCGGGTTTGTGTTTGGCTTCGCAAGTTATTGTGAATACCCGCTAAGACAATTATCAAATTAAAACCTGCATCAGCGGCTTTACAAATCAGCCCTGTATAATTGGCTGTTTTACCAGATTGCACTTGTCCAACAACTAATCCTTTTTTCGCAATTTGTATTTCTCCGCGTTTCGGATTAAACAATTTGTCAAGAACTTCATCCGTCAGTTTATCTAATTGCAAAATAACACTTGGGGCAAATTTCTTTTGTTTTTCCAGATATTCGGCGTAGCGAGTCCAAAATTCCCAATTTGATTTTTGCTCTGCTTTGAAATCTTTTAGCCAAGGTTCACGGCGTTCTTTACCTAACAAAATTTGGTAGGTTTCAATCTTTATGCTATACATTGAAAGCAATTCATCTTTCAATTTTACGGCATCAATATCGGGGTAAAGCATTTTTGCCTTCAAAACAGCCTCGTCAATTTCTTTATCGGCGACGCTGGCTTTTCGGCCAATTATACTTTGACAAATTTCTATTGCAATTTGGTATGAATCATTCATATAAGTTCGTCTATTAAATCTTCGTAATTATTAAACGGTTCGATTGTTTTTAGATAATCCTTCACTTGTTCAGGCGTCTTTCCTCTTGCAATCTCACTATTAATCATTAGCGTAAGAGTTTGTTTTATAATATTTATATCCATATCCGAGAAAGGCGTTTTTTGCGTTTCTTCGCCTTGCGCCTCGTTTATATAGATTGGTTTTGTCGGAATTGCTTCTTCCAAAAATTTCAAAAGCGTTTCAATGGCTTGTTCGGGTTAGAATTTTTTCCACTCCGTCAATGAGATCCGCACAGACTTTTACTGTAAATGCGGCAGAAGCTTCAATGAAGGCAACGCTTCCACGTTTTGTCGATACA
>JAQUSR010000177.1 GCA_028710155.1 Bacteroidales bacterium
TGTAGGATCTAAAAGAATTTGGTAGCCACTACCATCGGGCCAAACATTGTGCGCTTCAAGCGTGATAGTTGCCATATTGCTCCAAGTCAGCTGAACAGCTTGAGGATTTAAAACTTCGGCTTGCAATTGTGCCGGAGCTTGACATACATGCGGTTCTAAAGCAAAATTCAATGTATTCGGTGTTTCGGCAACGGTAACGGTTTGTGTTTGAGAAACAAACTCGGCCGCAGTAATAAATACGCTATAATCTTGATCAACAATAGCTTCAACGCTATATTCTCCGGCTGCATTAGTGGTAGTTGTCGGCGTTAACGGACCGGTGAATCGCAAAAACGCATTTGCTATAGGTTCGTTGGTAACAGCATTCGTAACAACACCCGAAACGGTGCTTAAAACGGCATCGGCACAAGTATTGTCGTAAACAAAAAACGACCCTGCTACCGGTGTTTCTGAAGAAGCATACAGTTGAATTTCATTTTTGTCGCAAATAATAAATGCACATTCGGCATCATAATTACCGGCAACCCAAACAAAATCCAAGGTTCCGACCGGTACAATAATTGTATCGACGGCATACGAACCGGAATATAATTTCGAGGTGGCAATAAGTGCACCGTCTTTCATGATGTTGATAGCAGAAGTTCCGTGCCATCCGTCGCCAAAAGAATCAAACAGATGAATGACGATATGGCAAACATCGCCCAACACAATGTTGGTAACAGCAGAAATTCCGCAACCGGCTTGATTGTTTGCAGTGATTTTATATTCATAGTTGCTACCATTCAAAACCGACATATCTGTCCACGACATATTTTCGCCTATAATCGGATTTTCGATGACGTGAATAATTTCGCCGTTTCTTTTGATGACGATGTTGGTCAATTCGGTTAATGCTTCATCACCAATTGTTTGCGTTGGATTTGTCCATGAAAGATTGACTGCTAAATCGTTAGCTTCAGCGGTGAAGTTTGTAGGAGCTTTCGGCACATTATTAGAACAAGTGTTCAAGTAAGTCGTAAAGATGCCGCCCAAATTGGCTGCACCACCGGGAGGACAATTAAACACTTCGTTGCCATTCGGGTCGGTGATAATAAAACTGACATCATCGGGAAAAGCGCCCACTGTCCACGAACAGTTGAGTTGAACATTGGGTAAATTGACAGCCATAGTGCCGGATGCACCCTCTTCCAACCATGCGTTGCCAACCACTTCTCCGGTCAATGTTTTAAATTGAATGCTGTTGCCTTGCCATCCGTCACCCCAAGTATCTCCCATTGAGACTGTTGTTTCGCAAAAAGATCCAACAGCAACTGTGTCTTTTACAAACAATCCGTTGCCATATTCGTTGACGGGAATAACGGTATAAACAAAATATCCCGATTCATAGATTCTATCGTCTGTCCATGTAACATTTTCTCCGACAGCTGTTTCTGTAACAGAAGCCCAATAAACGCCGTTTCTTTTGATGATAATGGAATCGATACCCGACAAGGATGAACCGTCTGCTGCCGTCGAAGGATTAGTCCATGTTAAAGTGGCATTTAACGCACCATTGCTTCCGGGAGTAACGTCCAAGTTGGTAATCGGTGCAGGATACAAAAAGTTGGGTGCGCTATTTTCTATAAAACCTTGAATGCACCAATTGATGTCGAAATTGGGATCCAATTCGTAAATTTGTGCCCAAGCATTGTTATAATAGATCAAGTTACCTTTTCCGGAAACTCTTGGTCCTAAGTCGCATCCGGCCGGATTTCCGGTTTGAGAAATGCAACGATAACCAATCCACAACTCTTGCGAAGCATCGATTTGCAATGCCGGAACAATGTCCACTTCGTTCCATTGACCGATATTCAATTCACCGGTTTCCAACATTCTACATCTTGCCAACGTACCTGAATGATAACCATTAGAAGCATTGCCTCCTACCATAATGCGAATTTCGTAAGTACAAGTTGCCGCCGAAGGCACAAATTTCATTTTCGACAAATACTGTCCGTTAAAGTCTGTCAAATCGGAAGTAGTAAAACGTTGTGCAACAATAAAATCGCTGTTGTTACCGGCTCCAACCGCCTCTTGCGGCTCGCCCGACCAAGTAATCCAACTATCTCTGTTCATCGTTTCCGATTTATTATCGAAATTGGTAGAAAGTTGCTTTTTAGTAAAATCGGCGACATTTTTTGATGCACGATCAGCTTTTGTAGCGGTTTGTGATTGTCGATGAAGCGTTGTTGTTGCTTCATGTCTAAGTTTCACTTGCGCAGAAGTAAAACCAAATGTCATCATGGCAATCACCATGAATAACATGACTTTTGTCAAAAGTTTCATAAGTTATTTAATATGTAATAGTAATAATTTTGTTATCTATACAATACAAATATTTTATCAAAAATAAAAAATGGGGATTTTTCAAAAATATTCGGCGGCGAAATTACATTTATTTGTTAGATTCTGAATACGCCCTTTGTTTTCGTCATATTGTTTAATGTTTATTAACTAATTTTTGAATTTGATTTTATTATCTCGTATTGAATAGATATACATTGACTTGTTATCAAATTCCATGGACGGATTTCCATTTTACATGATTCTTTGTTATAAAATATATCGTGATTTACAATACTTTTTTAATCACTCCTTATGATCAAATTAATTACTTTTGCACACTATTTTTTTCAATTATGGAAACGCAGCAAACCACCCCACACAAAGAGCAACAACTCAAAAAAAGATGGAGCATCCGCCTTCAATATTTTTTCAGAAAAATTAAAATGCTTGCCCAATTAGGCGAAGATACCGATGTGGAAGCCACCATCGCTTCTATTACTAAATCTATTGAATTTAAAGGAGTTAATATCTGGATTCTCTTTTTTGCTATCATCGTGGCTTCTGTAGGTTTGAATGTAAATTCTACAGCCGTCATCATCGGTGCCATGCTCATTTCACCTTTGATGGGACCCATTAACGGTGTTGGCTTATCCATCGGCATCAGCGATAATGAGTTGTTGCGAAAATCGCTTAACAACTTGGGAATCATGGTTATCATTAGCTTGATTGCCTCCACAACCTATTTTCTGTTATCACCGTTGAGCGATGCCCAATCGGAGTTGTTGGCTCGAACCACACCCACGATTTTTGATGTATTGATAGCCTTTTTTGGTGGATTAGCCGGCATTGTGGCTAATTCACGAAAATCGCAACCATTTACGGTGATTTCCGGTGTAGCCATTGCTACTGCGTTGATGCCGCCGCTTTGCACAGCCGGCTACGGATTGGCAAACGCTCAGTGGAACTATTTCTTAGGTGCCTTTTATCTCTTTTTTATCAACTCGTTTTTCATCGCTTTAGCCACCTTCATCATTGTTCGTTTTCTGCATTTCCCGCAAAAAACCTATTTAGATCCACGAAAAAAGAAAATTGTAAAACGTTTTATTACAGTATTTTCTATTATTGTCATCGTCCCCAGCGTTTTTATGGCTTTGAATGTTATTCGCGAAACAGCTTTCAACAATCAAGCAATTCTGTATATCAACGCCTTACAAGAATCGCCCTATTTCGATGATGTTCACATCGTTAACCACTCGCGAGATTATACCCGCGACAGGCAAACCATCACTCTTTCGTTGGTGGGTAAAGAACTTTCCAACGAACAGATTGAATCGATGCAGAAAAAATTATTGGATTTCAACCTGAACGACACCAAGTTAATTATTCGACAAACCGGCGGTGTGTTGGATGTAACGATGCAAGCCGATGTTTTGGAAAAGATGATCACGAAAAAAGACGCCATCATTGCCCTCAAAGATTCTACTATTGACGAGCTGGAAACCCAAATTGATTTATTGCAACAGAATTCCGGAATCTATGCTCAAATTGCCAAAGAAATTGCCGTTCAATATCCAAGCATTGAATCGGTGTCGATGGCTAATATGATTTACACCCACACAAAAACCATGGACATTGACACTATTCCGACTTTATATATAACTTCTAATCAAATACTTGACGACGAACAAACCACAAAT
>JAQUSR010000178.1 GCA_028710155.1 Bacteroidales bacterium
GCTGCTCGTAAGTTGGCAGAACAAGAAATCAATATAGATAATGCAACATCAACACCTATCAAAAAATCGGAACATATTCTGTTGCCGATTACTAAACATTCTAATATTGCTATGATTCTCGATTTTGCCATTTTGTTGAAAGATAAACAGTCTTCACTTCCGATTTCTATGTTGTCGGTAGTGCCTTACAACGACAAGGCGGAATGGAACATCGTAAAAGCAAAAAACAAATTGGAACATTTTGTTAATCAAGGTAGTTCTGCAGAAGTTATTGTCGATACATTGGTAACTATCGACCATCATTTATCGGACGGTATAGCAAGAATTTCTCAAGAAATTATGGCAGATACGATTGTTTTAGAGTGGCCTACAAAATTGAGCGGTGTGATTGATAAATTAATGGGCGATACCATGAATAGAGTATTGAAAAGGGTGGATAAAAATATTTTTATCTGTCGCATCGATGTTCCATTAGTTAAAAATAAACGTATTTTGTTGCTGACAACACCTTTTGCTGAGTTGGAATCAGGTTTTGAACAATGGTTTTTGAAATTGGTGAAATTGTCTAATGAACTAAGTATTCCTATCGAACATTTAGGCAACGAAGAAACCAAAAATGGAATGTTAAGGGTTTTGCTCAAAAATCAAATCAATGCCAATATTCATTCTGATCGATTCTTCCATTGGCATGATTTTCAAGATATTGAGAAACATATTTTTGCCGATGATTTAATTGTACTTGTTTCATCACGAGAAGGTTTTGTTTCATATTTGGCAGAATTTGAACAATTAACCGATAAATTAACGCTACACCTTTTCAATAATAAAATTGCCGTTTATCCACATCAAACGCATGATTATTCTATTGACGTTTATGAAGATATTTCAAGCGAAACAATTACATCGGGATGGAAAAACCTTCAAAAATTGGGACGCAATATCAGGAATTTCTTTAAAATAAAATGATAATGGCAGGATTTTTGACAAAAGTAGTAATATATGATTCATTAAATTAACCTATTTTTTATGTTTGAATTACCAAAACTTCCTTTTGACAGAAATTCGCTTGAGCCGTTTATTTCTGCAGAAACAATTGATTTTCACTATGGAAAGCATCATCATGCTTATGTGAATAATCTGAACAGCCTCATTGTAGGTACTCCTTTTGAAAATGCCGCTTTGGAAGACATTGTGATGAAATCCGAAGGTGGAATTTTTAATAACGCCGCACAAGTGTGGAACCATACCTTCTATTGGAATTCATTGGCTCCACAAAGTGAAACACCTTCCACAAAATTATTGCAAATCATTGATTCTAATTTTGGATCATTGGATCAACTCAAAGAACAATTTTTAAAAGCGGCAGCTGCTAATTTTGGTTCCGGATGGACGTGGTTAGTCAAAACCGCTGATGGAAAATTGAAAATCTCTTCTACCTCAAATGCGGATAATCCATTGAAACATAACGAAATTCCGATTCTTACTTGTGATGTTTGGGAACATGCCTATTATATTGATTATCGCAATGCCCGTCCCCGATATCTTGAAGCATTTTGGAAAATCATTCATTGGAAAATGGTAGAAAACCGATGGTTGAACGAAAATGTATCTCTCGATTTTTTTCATCAATAAGCATAATAATGTGTCTGAAAATGTGCTACCTTTGCCTTTTATTCTAAATCTATCAATGAATATTTAAAATTCTTATAATGAAAAAGTTACTTATTACATCAATCTTTGTTTTGATGGGTTTTATGGCTCTTCAAGCACAAGAAAATTTTGAAGGTGTCATCATTTTTGATTTAAAAATTGATGCTTCGGAATTGGATCCGCAAACAGCAGCAATGATGCCTAAAGAAACAACCATGTATCTTTCAGGTAACAGAATTTGTACGCAACAAAAGACTGCTTTTACCGAACAAAAGGTTATCGTTAATGCCAATGAAAAAATGTTTTGGTTGCTTTTGAGCATGATGGGACAAAATATGGCAATTCAAAGTACTTTCGCTGAAGCGTTGGAAGATGTGGATGATACCCAAATGCCTGAATTTACCTATTTGGATGAGTATAAAGAAATTGCCGGTTACAAATGTCAAAAAGTGGTGATGAAAGACGGAGAAAATGAAGTGGTGTCTTATTTAACTAACGAAATTAAAGGATTCGAAAATATGTATTTGGATAATCCGCAATTCAACAAAATGAAAGGTTTTATAATGGAGGCACAAACTAACACTCAAGGTTTATCAATGACCATGACCGCCCGCGAGGTGAAAAAAGAAAAGGTTGATGAAGCTGTTTTTGCCATTCCAAACAACTATCAAAAAATGACGATGAAAGAATTTCAAAGTATGATGGGTGGCGGACAATAAAATCTTGTCACTTCAATTTAAAGCCTGCTTTTTTACCGAAAAAGCAGGCTTTTTTATGCCCAAAAAATGTACCTTCGCACCCAAAATTGCAAGAATGATCAACCTTGATTTTTCAGATAGAATCAGTCGTACACTGCAAATTGCAGCTTGGCAGATAAAAAATACTTTGGAACTTTTTGCAGAAGATGCTACTGTACCATTTATCGCCCGTTATCGAAAAGAGAGAACCGGCAGTTTGGATGAAGTGCAAATTACCGCTATTCGCGATGAATACGATCGTTTGGATACTCTTGAAAAACGGCGCGAAGCCATCATCGCCAGCATCATAGAACAGGAAAAAATGACACCCGAGTTGCAAATAAGTATAGACAACGCACAGACTATTAGTGAGTTGGAAGATATTTATTTGCCCTATAAACCCAAACGAAGAACGAAAGCCACCATTGCCCGCGAAAAAGGATTAGAACCGTTGGCAAAAATGGTAATGGCGCAAAGCTACAACAATCCCAAAAGCATGGCAGAACGGTTTGTCTCTGCAGAAAAAGGCGTTAATTCGGTTGAAGAAGCGCTTTCCGGATCGTGCGACATCATTGCCGAATGGGTGAGCGAACATATTGGAAGCCGTGAGCGTTTGAGAAATTTATTCAGAAATAAAGCGTTGATAATTAGCTCTGTGGTGAAAGATAAACAAACAGAAGCTCAAAAATATACCGATTGGTTTGATTGGAACGAGTTGGCGACAAAAGCACCTTCTCATCGCATATTAGCTATGTTTCGTGGCGAAAATGAAGGAATGTTGCGGCTAAAAGTGGAACCTGATAGCGAAGAGGCTTTGGCAATATTGAATCGTACATTTGTGAAAAATGATTCGTTATCAGCCGAATATGTTGAAAAAGCAGTGGAAGACAGCTACAAACGACTGCTCGCTCCATCTATCGAAAACGAAATTCGATCAGAAATCAAAGCTTCAGCCGACAAAAAAGCCATTGCCGTTTTTGCTGAAAATCTGAAACAGTTGCTGCTGGCTCCTCCGTTGGGTGGAAAAAATGTGTTGGCAATCGATCCGGGTTTTCGAACCGGTTGCAAAGTCGTTTGTTTGAATCGTCAGGGAGATTTGGTGCATAACGAAACCATCTATCCGCATCCGCCCAAAAGCGAAATGGGAGCCGCGATGAGCAAAATCAGCACGTTGGTAAAAACCTACAAAATTGAAGCCATTGCCATTGGTAACGGCACTGCCGGACGCGAAACCGAAGATATGATTAGACGAATGAAATTTGAGCAAGACCTCATCGCTGTTATGGTGAATGAAAGCGGAGCTTCCATTTATTCGGCTTCCGATGTGGCACGTCGCGAGTTTCCCGATTTCGATGTAACGGTGCGTGGAGCGGTTTCAATCGGTCGGCGGTTGCAAGATCCGTTGGCTGAATTGGTGAAAATTGACCCAAAATCGATTGGCGTTGGACAATATCAACACGATGTTAATCAGAAAGATCTGAAACAATCGTTGGAAGATGCTGTGGCGCATTGTGTGAATTTAGTCGGTGTCGATTTGAATACGGCAAGTCGTGAATTGTTGTCGTTTGTGTCGGGAATGTCGGCTTCGTTGGCAGAAAAAGTGGTGCAATATCGTGAAGAAAACGGAGCTTT
>JAQUSR010000031.1 GCA_028710155.1 Bacteroidales bacterium
GATATTTGGCTTGAAGGATATATAATGCAGGTAATGTAAAAATGGCTCCGGCAACCACAGCCCCAGAGCATGCTCCGATTGATTGGATCATCACATTTTCGCCAAGAGAATTTTTTCGTTTCATCGACCCCGATAAACCGATGGCAATGATGGCAATAGGAATAGCTGCTTCAAACACTTGTCCGACTTTTAAACCCAAGTAGGCAGCTGCAGCTGAAAACAATACTACCATTAACAAACCAATGATCACTGACCATGGTGTTACTTCCCGATATTTTTTGTCAGGCGACATAATCGGATGATACGATTCGCCCTCTTTCAATTCACGTTGTGCATTTTCGGGCAATCCAAGATTTTCTTTGTCATTATTTTTCATTTATTTTATTTTAAGGATTATTGATAAAAAACAGGTATTATTTTCACGAAAAAAAACAGTGCGAACCAATATTCGCACTATTAAGACAATGTATTATTTAATAAAAGCAAAATCGTGATTTATAATTTATTCCAAATATCTTCAATTTTCTTTTTGCTTTTATTAATCTCTGTTTTAGTAATTTTTTTTAAATTTTTGACTGTTTCATCGTATTCTTTACGAATTTTTGGAACCATGTTATTTAAAACTTTATCAGTCAGTTCGTCGCTGGCTTGATTTAACGCTTTTGCCCACGTTTCAGCATCTACTTCGTTAATCAATTGTTTGATTTTTTTATCGCTTTGTTCCAATAATTGATCAAAATCAAACGATTGCAGAGATTTTTTTCCTTGTTTGACTACTTTTTTTGCTTTTTTTTCAATTTTTTTCGACCATTCTTTGGCTGTGTCTTCCAATTCATCGGCAAACGTTTGTACTCGTTCACTAATAACATCCATGATATCAATTTCTTCTTTTGCTTCTTTCGGATTATTTTTTTGTTCAGCTTCTTTCAACCGAATCAGCAAATCGGAAAGTACATTCATATAATTGATGAAGGCATTATATGGATTTTCGTACGGATTAATTTCTTTTCTAATGTCACCGGCTGTAAACCATTTGGTACACATGAAAAAAGCATGTTCTGTAGTTTGCAGTCGTTCCCAATCTTGACGGATTTTTTCATCTTTGCAATTGATCATCAAATCAGAAACTTCATAAAGTTTTTGCAGTGCTTCGGCTTGCATTTCGTTACCCATCCAAGACGAAATATCGCGTTCTTCGTCTGCCCACGAAATGGGATAGGGAACATAAACTCGCGATACCGGTTTATATTTTTCGGAAATTTCGCATGGCGTCATAAATTTGTAATCAGTTTCCTTTAAAATATGTTCCGGTAAGGCACGTAAAAATTCAAAGATACCTGTATTCTGTTTAATATGCGATCCAAAAGTTTCGTATCGGAAAAATAAGTTTAATATAGGTTGTTCTTGATCAATACCTTTGACCCATTGTGAAAATTTTTCGGCAGTGAGCGGCCATTGATTCCAACTGCAATCAGGAAAACGGAGCGTGATATCATCACTCAACGGAAAATTGCGTAACAGAACATTCAAATTGGCATTTAAAGCGCTACCATAAACATAGTTGGCACTCTTCCATCCCAACACATGTTTTGGACCTTCCGTTAGAATGGTTTTAAAACCCATATCGGCAATATCTTCTCCAATATTGTCAGAATAGATTAATTCGGCATTACAAAAAGTGGTAGGACGTTCCACTTTAAAAACGTCTTTTAATTTTTTAATATTTAATTCTATTTGCCTTTTAAATTCTGTTGTATTTTTCAACGAGGCTAATGAATGATAGTAAGTTTCGGCAACCATTTCCACATTACCGGTTTTTATCAGCCTTCTGAAACCGCTCAAAACCTCCGGAGCATATTTTTCAAATTGTTCCAACGCCGTTCCGGAAATTGAAAACGAAACTTTAAAATCTTTGCCATACTCTTGAATTAGTTCTAAAAGCAACTGATTCATAGGAATATAACATTCGTTAGCGATTTGTTGAACGATGAAACGATTTTGATAATCATCGTAATAGTAATGGTCTTCACCCATTTCAAAAAAGCGATAGGTACGTAACCGAAAAGGTTGATGTACTTGAAAATAGAGGCAAATTGATTTCATAGCTTTGATTATTTGTTTGTGTTATTCAACCTTATTTTTGGAAAGTCGTTACACAAAATTTGTCTGTTAAATAAAGATTAGTTTTTAGTAAAAAAATAGAATCAACAAAAACCTACATTTCCAAAGAAATGTAGGTTTTTTGAACTCATTATTCATCAACAAATTTGACATCTAATGGTTTGGAAAGTTTCTTATTATTCTGTTTGTCTTTACGTTTGATCAGTTGTCGTCTTAGAGCTTCTATTGCTTGATCGGATGCTTCTTCAAATGATTGCGCTTGTTTTTTTGCTATCAAATCATTACCATTAATTTTCAAACGGATTTCAGCAATTTTGTTGATCGGTGAATCGGTGTTGTCTAATTTCAAACTCACTTCACTTCCAACAATGCCGTCATACAAAACAGTCATTTTTTCAAGGCGTGTGGTGATGTAATTTTCGAGTGCTTCGCTAGCCTTAAAATGTACGGAATTTACATTTACTGTCATAATAAATACTCCTTTCTTTTTATTAATTAATTTGCCCGAGGATGGGCTTGTTTATATACTTTTTTCAATTTTTCTACGGTATTGTGTGTATAGACTTGTGTTGCCGCTAAACTAGAATGTCCTAACAATGCTTTAACAGCATCAATTTCGGCTCCTTCGTTCAATAAATGAGTGGCAAATGTGTGTCTTAAAACGTGCGGGCTATTGTGTTTGATAGTGGTAATCATTGAAATATAATGTTGAACTTTGCGATAAACAAATTTTTCGTATAAAGGTTCGCCCGTATCGGTAATCAAAAAACAATCCGTTTTGCGTTCAAATAAACGATCCCTTTCTTGTTGATAAGATTGAATCAACGGAATTATCATTGATAATAATGGAATCATCCTTTCTTTGTTGCCTTTGCCTATAACTCTGATTTGTTGTTGAGGCAAATCAATATCGTTATCTTTGAGATGAATTAATTCCGAACGCCTCATCCCTGTTGCGTAAAGCATTTCCACCATCATTCTATCGCGAAGTCCGAAAAAATCCTCCGGAAAAAGATGGACATCCAACAAACGATCCACTTTACTTTCGGGAATGAAATCGGGCAACGGTTTAGATATTTTGGGCGTTATCACTTGTTGCATCGGGCTTGATTCTATGATTTGTTCGCGTTCCAAATATTTAAAAAATGAACGTAATGCAGATAATTTCCGCCTAATGGTTGTCGTTTTTTGTTGTTCATTGATCATTTTGGCTGCAAATGATCGTATCATAAAATGAGTGCATTGCGTCCATTCTTCGCATTCGTACTCGGTTTTCAAAAAAAGCTGAAAAGCAGTAAGATCATTTTCATAAGCTATCTTTGTATGCTCAGAAAAATGTTTTTCTGAAATCAAATATTCTAGAAAACGATGCAAACTATCCATGATTTAGAGTACTTTTAACTTTTGAAAAACGGAGCATAAAAGTAATCATTTTTTTTGAATTAATTGAATGCCTTTGAATTTTTTTTCTTTCTCGACAGCTCATTTTTGTATAACACACATTATCAAATAAATAATATCCGATTCATTCATACTTCTTCCATTGTTTGAAATTAATTATCGAGAAATGACTTCTAACAATTCTTGTTTTTGTTTTTTTGAATCTGTTTTCTTTCTCAAAACACGTATTTTATCAAACAAAAAAACAACCAAGAAACCAATTATATTTACTTTTGCAACCAATTATTTCGATATATCCATACGAATGAAAAATTCATTCATCAAACTTCATCTATCCATTATTTTGGCCGGTTTTACCGGGATTTTGGGACGACTGATTTCGTTAAACGAATTACCATTAGTCTTTTATCGAATGTCGTTTACTTTCATTGTGCTGTTAATTTATCTTTGGATGACTCGTCATTTGCAATTAGTTTCCGGAAAAAATTTGCTAAAAATTTGCAGCATCGGTGGTTTGATGGCGTTACATTGGATTTTCTTTTACGGGAGCATCAAAGTATCAAATGTTTCTATCGCCGTAATTTGTTTTTCGCTCATCGGATTTTTTACTGCTTTCTTGGAACCGTTGTTTAACCATACAAAATTTTCTTTCAAAGAATTGTTCTTCAGCATGATTACACTTGTAGGAATTTTGTTGATTTTTCATTTTGATGCACGTTATCGATTAGGAATTGTTTATGGAATCATTTCAAGTGCTTTAGCATCCGTTTTCACGATCCTTAATCGCAAACAAGGGCAAAAACACAATGCCACAACGCTGTTACTCTATGAAATGCTGGGTGGCGTTATGCTTATTTCGTTGATAATTCCTTTTTATATAGGATTCAACCAAGAGCCTAACTATATTCCAACATTTTACGATGTTATTTATCTTTTCATTTTAGCAGTTGTTTGCACCATTGTTCAATGTATTTTACAAATACAAGCCCTTCAAAAAATTTCAGCATTCACAGTTAATCTCAGCTATAATTTGGAGCCGATTTACAGCATTATTCTCGCCATGATCATTTTTGATGAAGCAAAAGAATTGTCGTCTTCGTTCTATATCGGTTTTTTATTGATTATCATTTCTGTTTTATTGCAGACTTTCAACGTTTTTAAAAATCATCCAATTAAAAGTAGTGATTGATAAAAATAATGTACTTTTGTCATTTCTTTTTGGAAAAACATCTGATAAAAAAATTCAAACTTAAAACCTATAAAAATGAGCCTTGTAGAAAAAATTAATGCCGACATCAAATCGGCAATGTTAAGCAAAGACAAACGCAAATTGGAAGCCTTGCGCGCTGTAAAAGCTGCTATGCTGCTGGTAATGACCGGTAAAGATGGCGGAGACGTATCAGAAACTGTTGAAATTCAGACCTTGCAACGATTAGTCAAACAACGCAATGAAGCTGCTGCTCAATACGAAGCCGGCAATCGTCCCGAATTAGCAGAAGAAGAAAGATACCAAGCTTCTGTCATTCAGGAATATCTTCCCGAACAAATGTCGGAAGAAAAGGTTACGGAAATCGTCAAAAACATCATTCAACAAACCGGTGCCTCCGGCATGAAAGATATGGGAAAAGTGATGGGTGCCGCCACCAAAGAACTCTCCGGAAAAGCCGACAATAAAATGATTTCTACGGTGGTTAAACAATTGTTGAGTTGATCTTTCAACATTCTTGTTTGACGAAAATACAAAAAAAAATCCGCAATGCGGATTTTTTTTATCGGTTTTGTTCTCTATCGAATCACCACTTTTACGGTTTTTTTGTTGCCGTCAGTTGTTCGTATTTCAAAAAGATATATTCCGGAAGGAAAACCCTCTGTGGAGATGGTAGTTGATGTCGAGCAATGATTGATTTGATGCATGATTTGTCCTACACTATTAAAAATCGTCATTGATGAAACATCGCCTTCAATAGTTACAAATTTTTTCGCCGGATTGGGATAAACACTGAACGGGATCACCATATCAGCCACATTCAAATACACCTCCAAAGTAATCGGGACAATCAATGTTTGTTGCGAAACCTGTTCGTAAATAGTAATAGTGGCTTCTTTGACAATATTTTTTGAAATTGTGGAAAGATCAACCATTACATCCATTAATCCCATCGATTCATGACCAATAATAGTATCATTATAAGAGATAGAAAGCCATTGATCTTCAGGATTTTCGTAACTGATAGCGGCATTAAGCAAAGCCGTTCCATAACCGCTATTGGTCAAAGTTAATGTTTTTGTCGTTTCATTTTCATCCTCCACATCAAAGAATAAACTTTCGGGATTGACCGTCAATTCCGGACATTCCATCAAATAATTCCATTCGTTTTCACCGACAACAATAGTTACATCATTCGTCAACAAACAACCATTGTCATATCCGACTGTCAAAACATACACACCAATCGGAAAATCAACGTCCATCGAATAGTTTCCATCATATTGCACCACTTCCGATGCCAACAGCTGTTCATTAGAATTATAAATATTTACATGAGCGCCCATAGCCGCAATAGCACCATTTGCCGTCATCATGGTAATATTTCCAGAAAGAGTTCCCGTTTCTGAAGGAGTTACATTGCCACGTACTTCAATATCATCAATTTGAACGCCATAACCATACGAAGTAATTCCTTCAAATGCGATAAAATATTCACCCGAAAGGTTGGGTAAAGCGATTTCATGTTGCGTCCAAGCGGCAATGTTGTCATTATAAGATTCCAACAAAATCCATTCGTTGGCTAAAGCATTTTTATAATAAATTTTCAATCGATCTTGATCGCCATACCACTCTTTTTGCGAATGCCAAAACGATAAAACAACATCAGAAGTTTGACTGAAATCAAATTGTGGTGAAACCAATTTACAGACATTGTTCGTCGAAGAATATAATCGCAAATGATTGGGAGAAGAATGAGGCATCGGCGTTCCATCTTCAGAAACCTCCCATTGCAAAGAACCCGATTCTTGTTCCAATGACCAATAGGGAGGCAATGTGGCTAATTGATCCCAATTTTCATTAAAAGGTACAATGATCGGACTCATGGGATAAACTGTAACGAGGTTGGAAGGATCGGATTCGATGCCATCCTCAGCAAAAACGCACGTTATATAATAGGTATAATAGACATTGTTTTCTACTTCGTTATCTTCATAAGTAGTGGTATTTAGATCAACAATAGCAATTTGTTCATTATTGCGATAAACCCGATATTCAGAAATTTCTTCTTGCATTGCATCCCATTGTAGCGAAACTTGATTTTCGTTGACCGTTGCCATTAAATGATTCGGTGTTGATCGTAGGTTTGCCATTCTCAACACATTTGCCATACATGCTTTTGTGAAGGTTTTGACTTGTAAAAAATTATTCACACTTGGTCCGATGAGATCGTTCGTAGAATGAATATGCGGGCTGTAATTGTCACAATCTTCAAAAGGATAAATGCCCATAAAACCGTTCTGATTGAACGAAGTGTGATCGCTATCACCACCCGAAAGCGATCCTTCTTGCACTGTTAATTCGGGTACATACATCATGCAAGTTGTTTCGTAAAAGTGGTATAAATCGGAGGCAGAAATCGGATGAATGACACAAGTGTGCATTTCAGACCCTTCTTGTAAATAGCCCGACATATCGATATTAAAATAGCCTAAAATATTTTTTCCTTCTTGAGCACAACGTGAAGCATACGCCGAACTGCCATACAATCCGATTTCTTCTGCCGTAAAAGCACAAATAATAATGGAACGATCAAAAGTATGTTCGCTTAAAACACGAGCAATTTCCATCATTCCGGCAGTTCCGGTGGCGTTATCGTCTGCTCCGGGTTCGTTATTTGATTGAGCAAAAGTATAAGAATCGTAATGGGCACCACAAACCACATATTCATCGGGATATTTTGAACCGGTTTTTATTGCAATGACATTTTTGCTTATATAATTGGAAACTTGTTGCAATTCAGTTTCATAACCATATCGTTCAAAATGTTGCTGAATCCAATTTTGCGCTTGAACACTTTGTTGCGTATTATAACGGCGTGTGCCATAATCCTGCAAATGTTGCACATAGCTTTGCAACGAATCTTGGTTGATAGAGGCAATCAATATTTCAATTTGATTATCATTTCGAATTTCCTTAGTTGTTTCAAAAGCAAAAGGCTTTGTTTCAACCACTTCCCTATCGGATAAAGCGACAACACCTCTAAAATTCGATTTTTCATATTCAAACATTTCATGGGCAGCCGATTTGACAATCACACAATGAGCATTTTGAAAAATCACGTTTCCTGAACCTTTCCAATGAGCAGTTGCCTCTTGTTCTGTAGCCGTAGCTATTCCAATCAATCGATATTCGAATTTCGGATTCCACGCTTCTTTGTCAATGAGTTGAAAATCGAACTTAACATCATCTTCTATGGTTCCTAAAATAAAATGATCGCAAAGATAATTGATTTTTAATTTTTTTTCTTGACGATAACGATCGATTTCACGATCTGAATTCAAAGGGATATAGACTAATTGTTGTGCTATCAAAGCACTAAAAAAAAGCGTAATCCATAATAAAAAACCGATTTTTTTCATAAGTATTTTTTACGATTTTGAGTTTTTCAATATTAAAAAAAAAGAGGCACGACAAAAGTGTCTCTTTAATTATTGATTTATAAAACGTTCATTATCTTTCTTTAACAACTTGAGCCAACATTTCTGCTTCAATCACCAATTTTCCGCCTACATAACCTTTGCCACTCATTTGGCATAATCCGCGACGGATGGGCGACATCAATTCCAAACGGAAAACCAATGTATCACCCGGTTCAACTTTGGCTCTGAAACGTACGTTGTCGATTTTCAAAAAATAGGTAATATAGTTTTCCGGATCAGGAACGGTAGAAAGAATTAAAACGCCACCGCATTGTGCCATCGCTTCAATTTGAAGCACACCGGGCATCACCGGACGACCGGGGAAATGTCCGACAAAGAACGGTTCGTTCATGGTTACATTTTTGACACCTATGATATAAGTGTCTGTCATCTCCATGATTTTGTCCACCAACAAAAATGGCGGACGATGCGGCAATTTTTTTTGAATTTCGTTAATATCGAATAGCGGCGTTGCTTTGGGATCGTATGTCGGAATTAGCAATTGTTTTTCTTCATCCTCAAAATGATCTTTCAATTTCTTGGCAAACAATGCGTTATTTTTATGTCCGGGTTTTGTAGCAATGATATGGGCGTTAAATCGTTTGCCTATTAAAGCCAAATCACCGACAACATCAAGGAGTTTGTGTCGTGTAGGTTCATTGAAAAATATCAGTTCACAATTATTTAAAATGCCTGTTTTATCGACACTGATGTGCGGCTTATTAAAAAACTTTTGAAGTTCGGCAACCTCTTCTTGCGGTAATATTTTGTTAACAAATACGATAGCATTATCTAAATCACCACCTTTAACCAAATTAAATTTGATCAATTGTTGTAATTCATCCACAAAACAAAAAGTTTTACAAGGGGCTATTTCTTGTTTAAAATCGCTAATATGATTTAAAACAGCATTTTGAGTATTCAAAACCGGTGAATTATAGTCGGTCATGACCGAAAAACGTAGTTCTGGAGCGGGAATGGCAAGATATTCGATCCCGGTTTCGGCATCGGCATAAGCTACCGGCTTTGTGAGAACATACATTTTGCGAGCGGCTTCTTGTTCGCAGATTTGAGCTTTTTCTAGCGCTTCGACAAATAATTTGGCACTTCCATCCAAAATCGGCACCTCTTCGGCATCCAATTCTATTAAAATATTGTCGATATCTAAAGCAAAAATTGCTGCTATACAATGTTCAATCGTTGCAATGCGAACATTATCTTTAATTAAAGTAGTTCCGCGTGAGGTATCTTTAACATTTTCGACTATCGCTTCAATTTCGGGTTGATCCGGCAAATCGGTTCTTTTAAAACGATACCCGTAATGAATTGGGGCCGGTTTAAAAACAAGATGAACAGGTTTTCCCGTGTGAAGACCTGTTCCTGTTAGTTCGACTTGTTGTTGTATTGTTTTTTGTTTTACTTCCATAGAGTTAAATTACTTCTGTAATGCTTTGAGCTGTTTTTCCAACTCATCAATACGTTTTATGTATTTATCTAAATTTCGTTGATAAACTAACGATTTTTTGTATTCGCGTGCTTGCATTGCAGGAGATCCAAATAAAGTTTCATACGATTCGGTATCTTTCATAATACCTGATTGTGCAGCCACTTGAACAGAATCTCCGATTTTTAAATGTCCGACAAAACCCACTTGTCCGCCAATTAAGCAATTCTTTCCGATTTTGGTAGAGCCGGCGATACCGGTTTGAGCAGCGATAGCTGTATTTTCGTCAATCATCACATTATGAGCTACTTGAATTAAATTATCCAATTTTACACCACGTTTTATCAATGTTGAACCCATTGTGGCTCTATCAATAGTAGTGTTAGCTCCAATTTCGACACAATCTTCGATGACGACATTACCAATTTGAGCAATTTTTTTAAATTGATGATCTTGTTGAGGTGCAAAACCAAATCCGTCACAGCCAATAACAACACCTGAATGGATGGTGCATGAGCTACCAATTTTGCAATCTTCATACACTTTAACATTGGCAAATAAAGTGGAATCTTCTCCGACTTTACAATCGCTACCGATATAGCATTGCGGATAAATTTTTGCACGATCGCCAATAACTGCTCCTTTTTCTACCACGACAAAATCGCCAATATAAACATCTTTTCCGATTTTTGCTCCTTGATGGATAGATGCTTTTTCGGAGATTCCGATACGGGCGGTTTTCTGACTATAATAAAAGTTTAAAAGGGAGGCAAAAGCTGAATAGGGATCATCTACTCGAATTAAAGTCGCTTTGATCGGTTTTTCCAGTTTAAATTCCTTACTGACAATTATCACACTAGCTTGTGTGGTATAAACAAACGGTGCATATTTTGGATTGGCAAAAAAAGTAATGGCACCTTCTGTCCCTTCTTCAATTTTTGCTAAAGTTTCAACAGATACCTCTTCAGAACCATCAACAGTTCCATTAAGAATTTCTGCGACTTGCTTTGCTGAAAATATCATGAATAAAAAATTTGTGTGGACGATGAATTAATTGTGTTCTTCTTCTTCGTGAACGATTCCAGAATCTACCATAATACGTCCACAGAACTCACATACAATAATTTTTTGATAATTACAGATATCTAATTGATGTTGAGGTGGAATTTTGTTGAAACAACCACTGCAGGCGCCTCTTTCAATAGTAACAACAGCTAAGCCGTTGCGGGCGTTATTGCGAATGCGAGAATATGCCGTCAATAATCTTTCGTCAATATAACTTTCGCATTCAGCACGTTTTTCCAATAATCTTTTCTCTTCTATTTCGGTTTCTGAAATAATATCGTTTAATTCGGCGCGCTTCACCTCTACTTCTTTCTCTACTAAGGATAATTCTTTTTGACATTTTTGAATTTCCTCATCATTCATTTGGATGGAAGCTTGATTTTCCCGAATTCTTTTTTCAGCTAATTGAATTTCAAGATCTTGAAATTCGATTTCTTTATTCAATGATTCATATTCGCGGTTATTACGAACATTCATTAATTGTTCTTTGTATTTTTTGATGGAAGATTGCGATTCAGTAATTTGTTTTTTAAACTCTTCCATTTTTATAGTATGTTCTTTGTTGGCTTCCGAATAATTGGATATACGTGTTTTCAGCATTCCGATTTCATCTTCCAAATCCCGAACTTCCAACGGCAATTCTCCACGGATGATTCTAATTTTGTCGATTTTGGTATCAATACACTGTAAACGATATAACATTCGTAATTTGTGTTCTATAGATCCTGTAACGACCTCTTTTGCACCTGTTGCTTCAACTTTTTCTTCCATATATTTTTTTAAATTAGATAATGAACAGCATTAAAACTACTCTCTGAAATTTGGGCGGCAAAGGTAGTAAAATTTTCTTTTAATATAGTGTATAAATATTGTCGCGAAAATTGCTCTGTTTCGTAGTGTCCGGCATCAATCAACAACAAAGATTTTTGAGGCACAAAAAATTCGTGATATTTGACATCACCGGTAACAAACGCATCTGCTCCACAACGAATTGCATCATCCATTAAAAAAGATCCCGCCCCTGTACAAATAGCCACTTTTTGGATGATTTTTTCGGTGATTGATGAATGTCGCAACACCGGAATTTGCATTCTCTTTTTCACCAATTGCAAAAAATCACACGCTTGCATCGGTGTTTTCAACATTCCAATCAAACCGCTGCCGGCGCCTTCGTACTGATTTTCCAACGGCAATAGGTCGATGGCAGGCTCTTCGTAGGGATGAACTTGTTTTAAAACAGATAATAAAAGATGACGTTGATGAGCTGCCACCAACATTTCTATACGAACTTCCGACTCTTGATGTAAAACACCGATCTGACCGACAAAAGGGTGAGTGCCTTCTTGGGCACGAAAAGTGCCTATTCCGGAAGAGGAAAAACTACACGAATCGTAATGTCCGACACAACCTCCGCCGGCTGCAAAAAGTTTCTCTTTAACTTGTTCAAAATGAGTTAACGGCACATAAGTTACCAATTTGTATAACCGATGATTTTGTGGCACTAACACCGATCTTTGCACCAATTCCAATTCATCAGCCACCAAGGCATTTAAGCCACACGAAATGTTATCCAAATTGGTGTGTGCTGCATATATGGCAATATCATTTTTAATGGCTTTCATGACCAAACGAGCCGTATCGTTGGAGGGCGTCAATTTTTTCATGGCACTGAAAATCAACGGATGATGCGTAATGATGATGCCCGCTTTTTTTTCTATGGCTTCATCAATCACCGCTTCCGAACAATCAAGGGCAATAAGTGCTTGATCTACCTCTTTTTCCGGATCTCCCACCAATAATCCGACATTATCCCAATCTTCGGCATAAACTCTTGGAGCAACACGCTCAATAGCCTCAGCTATCTGTTTTATTTTCAAATACATATTTCAATTATTTTCAATGATTTTTATTCCTGAATTTGAAGTAATTTTAGAATTTGTGAACCGTGTTCTTTGGTGTTCACCGTTTCGATAATATGTTCGATCAAACCTTTTTCATTGATAATAAAGGTTGTTCTCAGCGTTCCCATAAATGTTTTTCCCATCATCTTTTTTTCGCCCCAAACCCCGTAAGATTCCATGATTTGATGCTCTACATCGGCAATTAAAGGAAAAGTTAGAACAAATTTTTCAATAAATTTTTGATGTGAAGCAGCACTATCTTTGCTTACGCCTACAATGTTGTAGCCGTGCTCTGCCAACACCGAATCGGCATCTCGCAAACTGCATGCCTCGGCACTGCATCCGGGCGTATTATCTTTAGGATAGAAATAGAGAATCAATTTTTTACCATGAAAATCGTGAAGTGAAATAGTGTTGCCGTTTTGGTCAATGCCGCTAAAGTCGGGCGATGGATCTCCAATTTTTAAATGTGTCATGCTACTTGTTTGAAATGAGATGCAAAGTTATCATTTTTTGATGACATCTCCCCTTTTTTGACGCTTTTCCAGAATATTATTTTTAAAAAATTGTCAATTGATTTATCTCATTGATTATCTATTTTTAAAAATTCATTTTCCATTCCAAAATAAATATCGTTAAGCCAAAATTTTAATGCTGAAACATTTTAAGAATACGTTACCTTTGCCCTTGAATTACATTCAGTTTGTTTTCAGTTTTTGTTAGTTATTTTGCCGAAAATTTTAGTATGAAAATTCTCATCATTGAAGACGATCCTTCTCTTCGCGAGGTTATGCAAAAATCGCTTGAAAAAGAGCGTTTTATCGTTGAAACAGCCTCCGATTTTATGATCGGATTAGACAAAATCTGTTTATATAGTTATGATTGTATTTTGTTAGACATCATGCTACCCGGGGGCAACGGATTGCAATTGTTGGAAGAGTTGAAAAAGATGCACAAACAAGAGTGTGTCATCATCATTTCGGCTAAAGACTCTATTGAAGATAAAGTGTTGGGTTTAAATCTCGGTGCCGATGACTATTTGCCGAAACCTTTTCATTTAGCGGAGCTGCATGCTCGCGTAAAAAGTGTCATTCGCCGCAACAATCATCAGGGAGAATTGCATATTACATTAGGAAACGTGAAAATTTTGCCCGACAAAAATCAAGTTTTTGTGGGTGAAAAAATGTTAGAATTGGGGCGAAAAGAATTTGATATTTTGAATTATTTTATCACCCATTCCAATCATCTGATCAATAAAGATACTTTAGCAGAAGCTGTTTGGGGTGATAATATCGATCAAGCGGATAACTACGATTTTATTTACGCTCAAATCAAAAATTTACGCAAAAAATTAAAAGAGGCTCACGCTTCAGTCGAAGTGCGTGCCATTTACGGGTTCGGTTATAAAGTTGAAGTTTTTGAGGACGAATCGGACACTAATTAATTCATTATCAGCATCATTTTTTATTCCTTTCAACCATGAAATTAATTTATCGAATTACCTTACGACTCTCCGTTATCATCTGCATCATTTTGACTGCATGGGCATTTTTTTTCTACTATGCCATTATGGATGAAGTAACCGATGAAATTGACGATAATTTGGAAGAATTTTCTGAACAAATTATTATCAAGGCTTTAGCCGGCAAAACATTATCCGTCGAAGACAACAACAGCAACAACAGCTACCAAATTCGAAAAATTTCTGCCGCCTTTGCCCAACAACACAACAGAATCGAATATAGCGATGCCATGATTTTTGTGGACACAAAAGGAGAAACAGAACCGGCACGAATTTTAAAAACCGTATTTAAGAATAGTAACGGAGAATTTTTCGAACTTACTGTTTCTACACCCACTATCGAAAAAAACGATTTGCAACAAGCCATTTTATATTGGATCATTTTTTTGTACGTCGTTTTGTTGGTCATCATTATTCTTATCAACTTATTGATTTATTGGAGCAGTATGAAACCTCTTTATAAACTGCTTCATTGGCTCGACAACTACAAAATCGGCATCAAAAATGAACCTTTGCACAACGACACCAATATCACCGAATTTCGAAAACTCAACGAGGCAGCCCTTCGCCACACACAACGCATCGAGCATGATTTTGAACGACAACAACAATTTATCGGCAACGCTTCTCACGAATTGCAAACTCCTTTGGCCGTTTGTCAAAACCGTTTGGAAATGCTGATTAACGATGAACATTGTTCCGAATCGCAACTGATGGAAATTGCCAAAGTTCAACAAACACTTTCGCAAATGGTTCGTATCAACAAAACCCTTCTTTTATTATCAAAGATCGAAAACCGACAATTTCCGGAAAACACACGCATCAATTTCAACCAACTGATTCAACGACAATTGGAAGATTTACAAGATATTTATCCAAAAATCCAAATTCAACACAACGAGCAAGATACACTTTTTGTAGAAATGAATGAATCGTTGGCGCAAACCTTGATTTCTAATTTGTTGAGAAATGCTTTTGTGCACAACCAGCCAAACGGCAACCTCATCATTAACATAACCAAAAACCGGCTTTCTATTGCCAACACCGGAAAACAGGCGTTAGATTCCGGCAAAATTTTTCATCGTTTTTATCAAGGAAGCAATAAAAGCGGCTCCACCGGACTTGGTCTTGCCTTAGTTGATGCCATAGCTCAGATCTATGCAATTAAAATCAACTACGCTTTTGAAAATGAGATGCATTATTTTACGTTGATTTTCAATAAGTAATAAAAAATAATTGTCTTCAACAATTTTTTTTCATTTTCTCTTTAAATTTCATTTTCTTTTCAGTTTCATGTTTTTCCTTTGCCGAGCAATTTGAACGACAAATGTGTTTTTCAAATTCGCTTAAAAAGTAAAGTAAAAAATGAATATTTATTAAATTTAACACCATGAAAAAGTTATTAATGATGATGGCATGTTTGTTTGCACTGAATGCAGCAATATATGCAGGGGATGACAAACCCATCCAAGTAAATCAGTTGCCCGGCAACTCACAACAATTTATTCAAAAACATTTCAACGGCATTGAAATTTCATACGCCAAAGTCGATAACGACCTTTTGGATAAAAGTTATGAAGTGATTTTTGTTAACGGCAACAAAGTTGAATTTTCGAAAAACGGAGAATGGAAAGATGTTTCTTGCAAATTTTCGCAAGTGCCTAACGCCATTGTTCCGCAACAAATTTTGAATTTTGTTACAAAAAATCATCAAAATCAGAAAATTGTTAAAATCGATCGCGACACCAGAGACTACGAAGTAGAACTCAACAATGGTTTAGAAATCAAATTCGATTTAAAATATAATGTCATCGGTTACGACGACTAAAAAACTCAAAAAAACAGTAAATTAATCACAAAAAAAGAATAATTATTATGCAAATCAGATTATTATCAGTATTAAGCCTTGTCTTGGGAATCGTTTTCTTCTCAAGCTGCAAAAAAAACGAACCCGTTCCGGGTGGCAATCAAAATGTTGAAAGCACCTTTAATCAAATGTTTCCAAATGCAACTCAAGTTGAATGGGAAACCAAAAGCGACTATTGGATTGCTGACTTTAGACACGACGGCACCGATAAAACCGCATGGTTTGAATCGAACGGAATTTGGAAAATGACAGAATCAGATGAAACTTTCAACCGTTTGCCAGAAATTGTAAAAAATGCGTTCAAAGCCGGCGAATATAGCAGTTGGCGTGTTGAAGATGTCGATATTTTAGATCGATTGAATTATGAACGTTTGTTTGTTATTGAAATTGAACAAGGTGAAAGCGAAGCTGACCTATTTTACACCAATACGGGAAGTTTGGTAAAAATTGAATTCGATAGCAACGATGATGACTATTTCAACCAATTGCCTACATCCATTGCATCGGGCATCGAAACTTTTATTCAAACACGCTACCCCGGCGCCACCATTGTAGAAATTGACCAAGAAGACAACATGATTGAAGTGGAAATTCTTTTCGAGATGAGCAAAGTTGAAGTCTATTTCGATCAAGCAGAAAATTGGCTGCATTCTTCACGCGATGTTTCGTACCAACAAGTCATTCAAACGGTAAAAGATATGTTGGCTACTACAGAATATGCTTCGTGGCACATCGACGACATCGATTTTATAGAAGTTCCCGAATATAATTTCTACAAATTTGAATTAGAACAAGGAAACCAAGAGGTTACGGTGCAAATTAAAGAAGACGGAACGTTTTTGAACGACCCTGTCAATCCGCCGACACATCCGGCCATCGAAGAGTGGATTCAAAACCGCTATCCCAATGCACAAATTCTTGAAATAGAACAAGAAAACGGTATGACAAAAGTGGAAATATTGTTTGAAAATATCGAAATTGATGTCTATTTTGACGGCAACGACACTTGGATTCGCTCGGAAAGAGACGTTTTGCAAAATCAGGTTCCGGCTGTGGTGATGACAACTTTGCAAAATTCAGAATACGCTAATTTTCAAATTGATGACATTGATTTTATTGAAATTCTCGACTATAATTTCTATCAATTCGAGTTGGAACAAAACGACCACGATCTCATCGTAAAAATTAGAGAAGACGGAACTTTTATTGACGGCGACCCCATCAATCCACCTACCAACCCTACCATTGAAGAATGGATTCAAAACCGTTATCCCAATGCACAAATTGTTGAAATTGAACAAGAAAACGGAATGACGAAAGTCGAAATTTTGTTCAACTACGTAGAAATCGAGGTTTATTTTGACGGCAATCAAGCATGGCTATTTTCGCAACGCGATGTTTTGCAACATGACGTTTCGGAAGTTGTGATGCAAGCCTTGAACGCCTCGACATACAACATGTGGCTCATCGACGACATCGAATTTTTTGAAACGCCGGAATACAATTACTACGAATTTGAATTGGAATCGGGCGAACAAGAACATATTATGAAAATCAAAGAAGACGGAACAATTTTTTAATTGATCATATTTTATTAAAAATTGAAACGGAGTTTTCATTAATGAAACTCCGTTATTTTTATGCCTTTTTTTAAATAATTTTCGGCCATCAACTAACAATGCTCTATTATTCCAATTTTTAACTACAAAAATTCTATTTAAAATATGAACAATCTGTTGGTTAAAAGAATTTATGATCAACTACACCATCCATCCAACAACAGGATTTTGAAACTTGTAGAAGTATTATTCGGATTGGACTGATGGATTAAGGGATTAAAAGATGAAAGGATAGAAAACTTGTAGAAGTATTAT
This sequence comes from Bacteroidales bacterium, assembly GCA_028710155.1. GTDB lineage: Bacteria > Bacteroidota > Bacteroidia > Bacteroidales > WRLA01 > WRLA01. The sequence goes on from JAQUSR010000031.1 coordinate 17,885, forward strand.
TCGGATTGGACCATATCAAAGCTGAACTATCGGGCTGAACATCTAACCATTGCGGCGTTTCATGATCACGATCAACCATGCAGCAAAAAAGATCGGATCAACCGCTTTTATCAACGCATTAAAATCATCATTCGGTGCAAAAAAATTCAACCGATCGACAAGAAGTCGTTGAAAAAAATGTCAAAGCTGTTATTTCTTAATCGGCACTTGAATTTCTGTCAGCCATTCGTTTTCATCTTCTTTATTCCAAATTCCGTCAATGTAGCAAAAACGGGGAAAATCGATGATTTGATAGCCGTTTTCTTCCAAAAAAGCATAAATTTTTGCCCACGATTCCGGAAATTTTTGGTAAGGTCCATAATGTTGGAAACACAATGCTTGTTCAACAATAGGTAACTCTTTGAATTGAATCAACTCGGAATCTTGTTTTTGGGCAACCACCGCTTCGCAATATTCGATGTCAATGTCAGCTTCGCGATATTCTTTGTTGTGATCAATGGTAAAACAATAGCCGGGTTCGACACATTCGCAGCCCAAACGCGCCATTTCAGGTCCGAGCACATTCGGACAAAGATTAAATAATTCTTGATAGCTACTGATAATTTGTCGATGACTGGCTACAATTACTGCCGGTAACGATTTGATAGTGAAATTTTCCATGTTTGTTTTATTTTTTAATTGTTTATGTAAAGATTTTAATTCAATTTCTCTCTTTTTAAGTGCATTCATATCTAAACGACATTTTTTGATCTTCTCGGAAATCATTTCCGTTGTGGGTGTATAACACTGATGATCAAACATCGTTTTTATCTCTTCCAAGCTAAAACCTAAACTTTTCAAATAGATAATCTGATTCATGCGTTGCATCTGATCTACGTTGTAGTAACGATAACCGCTCCAATCGTCGATTTCTGAAGGAATTAGCAAACCGATTTCTTCATAATAGCGAAGTGTTTTAACGGTGATCTGATTGAGTTTTGAAAACTCTCCGATTTTCAGTTTGATTTTTTCTTTCATAAGCACTTTTTCTTACGACTGCAAAAGTATATAGAATCGCAGTATGCCCTAAGGTACGAGTTGATTTTTTTGTATTTTTTAACATTTATAATTCGATCATCATAAAAAATTTTTTATTATACCAATTCCATATAATATCTGATTAATAACAACTATTCTGAAGCGGTTTTTAAAACACAAATTCCTTCCATCCATTTTCATTATTATTCGATCTTTGTA
>JAQUSR010000032.1 GCA_028710155.1 Bacteroidales bacterium
AAACATCAAAAATATCGCTGATTGCTTTTCGGTGATGATGAAAAGTGCGTAACGGAAGCTCATCACCTTCGCCATAGCTCAAACCGCTTTCAACCCATAGGTTGTTGATTTCCTTAAAAGTGAGACGTTTGCGCCGTCTCAATGTATCTATTAGCCAAACGTATCGTCCAAAGATATTTGATGCCATTACTTGGTGCCTTTAAAGGTTGCTGAATTGTGATTGCAAAGATAATTATATTCCTATGGGAAAAATTATTTCAATCAAGTTTAAGATTGGATGCAATAATCAATGCCATAATTTCAAAATTGACGGATTCTCTTTCGCCGGCGGAATAGTTTGAGTTCCAAAATTCGGAATCACCGAAACGCATTTCGGGAAAAATTCAAGAATCGGAAGTAACGGCAGAAGAGTTGAGATTATCATATTCTTCTTTGTCCAAAAAAATTCATGAAAGATGTTACACATACCCCAAGAAATTTCATCAAGAGTTGGATGTTTGCAAAATGTACTTCTAATGCTCATCAACTCTTTTTCGCGATTAATTAGTGTTGACATATACTATTGAGGTTTACTTTTGCCTCCGACTAACGGGCTTCGGCACCTCCGAGAATCAAATTCCGAGGCAAAAGTACAATAGCGGGTATGCCAAATTGTTGCATACAATTGTTTTTTTCTGCGAAATGAAGAGTGATGCGGCTCTCCGAATGCGATTTTGCATTTTTTTTGTTTTTATCGGACAGCAATAATTTGTAATGATGAACGGTAATTACTTTTTTGCGTTTTCATAGCTTGATTTGTTCTGATGATCAAAAAAACGAACTATTTGCCGAAGAATTTGTTGAGAAATAAAGTGCGTTGATTTTTATAATGGTATTATTTAATAGAATATCAAAAAGATACAATTGTAAAAAAATAATTCAACAACTGACTAATTTTGATAACAACAACACTCTAATATTAAAACCAAGCGTCAAAAACTATTTTTAAAAGCAATTACATCGGGACGTTGATTGAAATAAAAAATTGTGATGAGGTGCAGGTTTTTTTGAAAGAAAAGTATTTATAAATAATGTTAATTATTTTCAAATAATGTTATAAATATTAACATTTAAAAATGATTTGATTTGTTAAATTTTGTTGTAAATTTGCTCCACATTTTAACTAAAAAAGAGAAATCTTTTAATGTACATACAATCAATCAGAAAGAATCGTCATAATAGATTGTAATACATTGTAACCGGCAATTTATAAGGTAATAGAACATAAAAAGCAAAAATGCGGAAGCCGAAAAGCATAGATAGAGTAGGCAATTTAACATCAAAAATATTAATTATGAAAGCAAAAGTTTTTTTTGTATCAATAATGATGTCATTATTGATCATGGATTTACACGCACAAGTTACCTATCAGGTCGGGCAGGTATATGAAATTAACGGAGTGAAGGGGCTGGTTTACAAAGTCGATTCCACCGGACAACATGGTATGATGATGTCGCTTACTCGATGTGAAAAGGATAATAATCTTTGGCTAAATGATAAAAAACTCGAAGAGTGGGAAATTAAAGCATATAGTGCCAAGGATGGAGAAAAAAATATGCAATCCATTGAAAAGTATATTAATGAGAATAAATGCTCTTGGGAGGAATTTCCCTTATTTCAGTGGGCAAAATCTTTAGGAGAAGGTTGGTATATACCATCAAGCAAAGAATTGTTAGAAATCAAGGATTTTCTAACGGTTTCTGATGCTGTAAACCCAAAAGACAAAGCCGGTGAACAATTATATTTAATTGACACACTTTCTACAATATTAAAAGACGCAGGTGGTGATGGATTGACGTTTTATAACCCGGCGAGCGATATAAAATGGAACAAGTCAGTATATTGTTTGTCGTCTTCTACAGAAACGGTTATTACCGATAAAAAAGGACGACACTTAAGGTTTTGCTTGTGTTTTGTAGAAAAACCGACTTTTGCGTTTATAATGGGTCAATATATTAAATCATCAAATCTGCTAAAATATGGCAGCCGTGCCGTTCACAAATTTTAATTTAACCAATGTTTAACAATAAAAATCAATTATCATGAAAAAATTAATTTTTACGCTTATTGCAATGATCACATTCATCAATGTGTCACTTGCACAAAACCATTTTGAAGGAACTATTGTATTTACTAGTAATACGATAGCAACAGGAGTGATGAAAAATGCCTATGTTAATGGCATAACAGAAGAACTTGTTTATGTAAAACATAACAAATATCTTCTTTTTAACACGACCTCCAATTTAGTTAACCTGATTGATGTCGATAAAGGGTATATCTATTTTATTTCGCCGGAGTTAAAAATTATGCATATGCAAGAAATAGAGCCATTTATTGCTCAAGCACAACAAAATCTTGAATTAACAAATGGAGCATATAATAATTTACATCCAACTTCAGAAACAAAAGAAATTCATGGATTTATGTGTACAAAAAATATGATAGATACAACGGCTGAAGCTGCGGGTGTCACCTCTTCTAATAAGACGGTACAATGGGTTACTCCAAATTTGTTAAACGAAGAGTTGATGGAGGCTTATCGTGCTTTACTTGCAACAGAAGATTTTGTTACACAAGCAGATGTAGAAATGTCTGCAACATCTGCGTTATTTAAAGGGACTTTAAATATGCATCGTTACATAACATCTGTTGACAGAAATGCCCCTTCCGATGACAAATTCAAAATTCCGGATGACGTGCAGATTGTTACTTCAAAAGAGTTTCAGAAAGAATTTAATAAACATCAAAAAAAGTTGAATAAAGAAAGAGAAAAAGCAGGAGAGCATGTAGAGTATCATATACCGGACGATATTTGGGAATTTTAAAGTGGATCAATCATGAAAAGATTATTTTATATTCTTGCTATTTTCTTATTTTTTTGTTCTGATGTTTTCTCACAGAATGAAAATGAAGATTTTTTTTATCGAAGGAGTTCGCTTTATTCTTTAATGTTGAATACAGGTATAAAGTACAGCAATGAATTGGAATCTGTATTTAAGTCATTGACGACTCCTGATAAATTTAATGATCATGATTTAGCTTTAAAATCAATAAAAGATCCTATTAAGAAAAGCGACAAAACCATTCAAATAGAAGCATTCTTTAACAAATCGCAATTAGCAAAAAGAGTTGTTGCAAAATGGTTTGGTAGAGATAGAAAAACAGGAGCTTTTGAAATGCAGTTGATATCGGAACGAGGACAATACAATGCGTCTGAATTAGATGTGCAAATTGCAAAGATGAGTAAACGTGGGTTTTCTGTGCTTTCGGATGCCGGCGAAGAATTAATTAGCAACACTTTTGTATTAGTGAATGATATCAGCTATGTAGATAAAGAACAAAATGCTCAATTAGCTTCATTGATATTTCAGGCAGTTGCCACTGTTGCAGAAGGGGTTGCAAGTGTTTCTGGTGATAATTCGGCTGGAGATATTGCAGATTTAGTAAAATCGGCATCGGAACTTGGAGAAGACGTTTCTGATATGATTGCCGGATTTAAAGTCAGTATAGTTTCTTACCTTTATCAGTTAGAATGGAATGATGATATTGCTAATCAATTTTATGAAAAATATTACTTTGATTCAACTTCTATTGACCCTGCCAAAAAAGCTGCTTTTGAGGCTGACAAAACCTTATTTAAATTAAAATTTATAGGGATGCAAAAGGTCGTAAGTGATAAACCCGTTTTACGAGGGCTAAAAACAAATGAAGAACTCATTCGCAAAACGTTGAGTCGCGCATTGGATAAATCCATTGTTGAACTTCAAAAAGAAAATGAAGCATTCAAAGTTAAAGTCCCTATTTTTAAAATTGACAATGATTCAATTTTTGTAAAAATCGGACTCAAAGAAGGTGTCTCAGAAAAATCGAAATTTGAAGTTTTGGAACAGGTTCTTAATGAAGAAGGGAAAACCGAATATAAACGTATCGGGGTTATTAAACCTATTAAAAATCAAATTTGGGACAATAGATATATGGCAATTGAGGAAGAAGCTGAAGGAGCCAATTTGACATGTACTACGTTTGAAAAAGTTTCCGGTAGCGATTTTTACCCCGGAATGTTGATTCGGGAGATAAAATATACCAGCGGAAATTAATTATTAAAAAAGCCTTTTCTGTTTTCCGCGTTGCAACACCCAAATAACGAAAACCAATTACATATAATTGATTGTCAAATATATAATTGGGTGTTGCAAATAGTGCGGAAAACAGAATTTTATTATTGCTGTCCGGTTATCGGACAGCAATGCTGTTTGCTCAAAAAATAAACGGCAAATAAATAAAGCCGGCGCTACTCACATCAAACCACGAAATCTAAAACCAAAAGAGCGTTACAACAACATTGCAACACTCTTAAAACTACCTTTGCAGCGCAAAAAAGATGTTTTTTTGTTTTGCGGATTATAAATAAATATTGCTGTCCGGTAAACATTTTCGAGTGAAAAAATTAAGGCTGATTCAGCCTTTTTTATTTCCTTTGTGTTGCAAATACATAAAATGGAAATAAGATGGGCAAAAGTGCATAAATTACCGGACAGCAATACTTGAAAATAGACCGAATGGATTGAAATGGAGTTTCCTCTTATTCTCCCTTGCTTTTTTCAAAAGCCTCAATGCGGGTTTGGACATTCTTTTCTAGATTTCTATAGAAAAACTGATAATCATAGAGATGATAAATGCCTTCCTCAAATATATCGAGAACCGGAGGATATTCTTCTGCTGAAACCTCCGTTACCTTCAATGCTCCTCTTACATCGTCAATATACGCACCGGTAAGCTGCGGTATTTCTTTATTGATATTCCCATCGTAATCGGTGAAGCAAGCTCCGAGATTCAATCTTTTTTCCGCAATCGTTCCATCTGTTTTCCAGTTGAGAGGATTGATGGCAAGCGTTTTCATTCCCTTCGGAATGGTCAGAGATTCGTCAATATTTTCGGCCTCGCTGTTAAAGGAAATGATAACACCGATATCAGCTTCACCCGCAGCGAATTTGAGGCTCGGATACTTATCTAATTCTCCTTGTGTAATACTCCATCCGATGGCGTAACAGGCTACTAAATTTTTCTGAAAATTTTCATCCTTTGCATAGTCCATCATCAAGCGGATACACAAATCTGCACCCTGCGAAAAACCCGCAAGAATAATTGGCCTACCTTCGTTACAATTTTTCAAGTAATACGAAAATGCTTTTTTTATATCTGAATATGCTAATGCAAGATATTGCTCACGCTCTTTAGCGGAAAGCTTGTATACATTTAATCTGGCTTGACGATAATAAGGAGCAAAAAAACGGGCATTGTCATCATAAATTCCTTTTTCCATATTGATCGCACCGAGAAAGTTCGCACGCACGGTTATATCATCCATAGGCATATTGAATGAGGTGTCATCACCTCCATATACTGTCGGAGCAATAAAAAATATATCTGCCGATTTTTGCGTCTGATCATTTTCAAAGTAAGCCCAATTTCCCGTATTGGAATATGAAATATTGTTCGGTTCTATGCATGCTGTCAGTGAAAAAAGCATCAACAGAATGAGAACAACGGCTGTGATTTTTGCTTTTTGTTTCATAATGCGGTTTGTCAAGTTTTTATTATAGAGTCTCTTTCAAAAAAAGTTTTTCAAGGCTGTTAGCTTTTGCCGCCCATATCAAAAGCTTCTTTCAGGTCTTCTGACTTTATCATATAACGTTTTCGATTTTGTCAATTTCTTTCATCAACCTGTCTGTTTCTGTTAAGGCTACGATGATTTTTTGATAGTGCAAAATATCCTCAAATTCTAACTTGCGACCTTTTCGGTCTTTGAGCCATTTTTGGGCGGGCTGATAACCGCCAATGTAAAACTCCCAAGCTATTTGCGGAACATGGTCAAAATACTGAGTTTCGTTGATGTAAACTTTGCCGTCTTGATAGTTTGTGTTGCTAACCACATTATCGCCATCAATCGGGTATTGCGTAATGTATTGCTCCACGGTTGGACTTTCCAACAAATGAATTTGCCGAATTTCTCCGCCTAATTTCACCAACTGCCAAAACGTGGCTGCGTCTTTTGGGTAAGGCACTCTCGGGAAATCTATTTTCAAAAACTCCTTGTATTTCGCACGGTATGTGGGCGAATGTAAAACAGCATAGATGTAATCGAGAATATCAATCGGGGCAAAAGTATTTTCGGTTGTTTCTTTTTCGTTGGTAAACGTCAAACCCAATTTCTCGGCTATTTGTTTTACAATTTCTAATTTTAGGTTTGGTGTACGTTCTGCTGTTTGACCAAAAGTTTGCTGGGCGTTGGTTTCGGGGTAGAGATAAAGGGGAAAATGGTATGTTGCTTCTTTGGTTTGTAATGAAACTGAACATTTATCACTTAATGTATTTGTGATAAAAATATGTTGAAAATCAAAAGTGCTTTGTTGTTTACAAATTAACAAGGCTACATTATCGAATGAAATCATGTGTTTCATAATTTCATTCCTTGGATATGATAAAATTCCCTTTGATTTTGGGGAATATATTATGAACCGTTTATCGAATGGTCTATAATCTATTCTTTGAATTGTTGAATTTTCTAAATCCTTTTTTGCATTTAAATATGTCCAATCTCTGCTATCTTTTTTTTCATTATATTTATTTCGAAATAAGTTTTCATCTAATAAAGCAAAATCCTTAATGATAGTTTCTAAATCATTTTTATGTTGCTGAACTACTAAACCATCTCTTGCAGTGACAATTCCACAAGCGTTATGTTTAAATAGCTCATCGACCTTAAACCCCAATTCATAAGACGCTATTTCCTTAAAATTCTTTTTTGTAAAAAAGTAATTTGGATAGCTATAATCAAGCTTTCCCCAATTTATAGATTTAATAGACCTTTGGCTAAGATTTTCATATTTAAGCTCTCTACTACCATACAAATCAGAATGCCATACTTTTCCCAATTCTTTTTTCTTTTTGTTCCCAGTTTTTACAAAGATGTTAATTGAAACGCCTTGCATTATATCAAATACATTTTGGTCAGGGCTTCCATCGGGGCAAACCTCTTTTTTCTTGGCATTGCCATGCAAATCAAGGATGTAAATTTTATCAAAACTTTCCAACAAACACTTTCGCATTTGACGATGAATAATTCCGTCAATAAAACTATTGTTAGAAATATAAGCCAAAACACCACTTCCGTTTTTGTCAATAAAATGCTGTCCGAAGCGAATAAATTTGATGTAATCATCAGAAAGAGGTTGTATGTTTCGTTCGTGCAAATCCTTTTTATAATCGGCTGTAAGGTTTTCAATCCATTCACTTTTATTGCTACTGCTTACGCTATACGGCGGATTTCCAATAATGCACATCACGGGCGTATCGCGTTTAATATGGTTTGCTTCGTTGGCTTCGGAGCTTAGCCAGTTGGCAAATAAGGTTCCTGTGTCGGGGTTGTATTCCTCTAAACTGTTGGTAAGGTAAACCCTAAAACGTTGGTTTTTGGTTGGTTTGTAGCCGGTTTCTGTCAGAAGCAAATCCAATTTCAAATGAGCCATGGCATAACTTGCCATAAGCAACTCAAACCCATTGAGGCGTGGCAACAAATGCGTTTCTACGTAGTTGCTCCAAATGCCTTGCTGTCCTTCCAATTTTTTGTAAATGAGTTTAATTACTTCGGCTAAAAATGTTCCCGTTCCGGTTGCAGGGTCAAGTATCTGTACTTTGTGTACCTCTTTTTCAATCTTTTTGCCCTCAGAGTTAACTTTTATTTTGGTTTTGCTGGTGTCGGCAAGTCCTTGCGGCAAGTCAAATTCGGTTTTTAGAATATCATCAACGGCACGAACAATAAAGTTTACAACGGGTGCGGGTGTGTACCAAACACCACGGGTTTTACGCAAATTGGAGTCGTATTCGCTCAAGAATGTTTCGTAAAAATGGATGATGGGGTCTTCCGTTTTCGTGCTTTTTCCGTAGTTTTTCAAAATTTCATCTACGTTGCAGGCAAGGAAAATATTTACCAAATCATCAACAATCCACTTTATGCGGTCGTCAACATCCAAACCGGCAATATAACCAAATAGGTTTTTAAGAAACGGATTCGATTTTGGAATGAGTTCAAACGCTTCTTGGCGGCTAAAAGTTGGCAAAGTGACATCGTGCGAACGTGCCGCAAACATTCCGTAAGCAATTGTTTGGGCATACACATCGGCAAATCCTTTGGGTGTAATATCGTGTATCAGAAATTGCTTGAAAGCTTTCATCTGGTCTTTAAGCGAGCTGTCTTCGCTGCTGTCTTCATCGCTTGTGAGTGCCGTTTCGATAATTTTAGAAAGAAGACGAGCTTTTCCCGCCATCATTTCAGCCAATTTTTTACTGCTTTTTATGGTTTGCCCTATATGGGTACAAAAGTCTTTAATCAGCTTTTCAAACGACTCAAAATTCTCCGGTATTGGTTTTATCCCTTTTTCGGTTACTTTTCCAATGGTAATTTTGGTTACAAATTCTCCTTCGCGGTATAGATGGAAATTGAGATAGTCGGTAAAAATCAAATTGTTTAACGCAACTTTGTATCGGTCAAATTGCTCTTTATTTCCGGTTTTTTTAGCCCCGTCAAGGTCTTTGTCGCCAATGTCTTTTGCTTCAATAAATCCAACGGGGATCTCCTTTTTAGTCAAGATGTAGTCCGGAGCGCCGCAATTTTGTCTTTTCGGTTCGTTAGTCGCACGAATGTCGGGCACTACACTTTCTAATAGTTGCTGCAAGTCTCCACGAAAAGTGTGTTCGGTAGCATTGCCTAATTTGTAGCGTTGGTTGATGCTGTCGAGGTATTGTTGTATTGTCATGTTTAAATTTATTTCAAAAATATATCAATTTTCGCGGTTTATCAAATTTACGACTACTTTCACCATAACATCTTTTTCTTCAGTTCGGCTTTCGGCTATCATTAGCGTGAGGGCTACGAGGGTATTGTCGGCAAGACGTTTTGTACCGTCAGGACAATAGAGAATGCCATTGCTGTTCATAAACCAAAGGAAAAGCGTGGCGGCTATGCGTTTGTTTCCATCGCTAAACGAATGGTTTTTGGTAACGAGATAGAGCAACATAGCTGCCTTTTCCTCAACAGACGGATAGAGGTCTTTGCCGCCAAATGTCTGGTAAATCTGCCCAATAGAACTGCGGAATGAGTCGTCTTTCTCGTGTCCGAAAAGGTTGCTGCCGCCGAATTTGGCTTTGAGCGTGCGGATTGTCGCCATAGCGTTGTCGTAGGTAGCGTGAAATTTGACTTTGCTGGTGGTTTGCTCAATACCGAGTTGCTGATAATCGTAGCGGTCGAGCGTGTCGAGTGCGTAAGTATAATCTGAAACCACGTCAACAATGGCGCGTGCTTCGTCAGTCGTCAAGGCTTCCTGACTACTCACGGTGCGACCCAAAATTTGTACTAATTGGCGCAGTTGCGTATAGTTTTCGGCACGCAAGCGGTTGTTCACCGCGTAGCCTTTTATCAGATAGTCTTTGAGTATTTTGGTTGCCCAAATGCGAAACTGTGTGCCGCGTTTGCTTTTCACACGATAGCCAACTGATATGATTACATCAAGACTATAAATTTTTATAGGCTTGTCGGAAAAAGCAATGTGCATTTTTTGCACATTGCTTTTTTCATTGAGTTCGCCCTCTGCAAAAACATTGTTTATATGGCGCGTTATCACAGTTCTGTCTTTCTGAAACAGTTCGCTCATCTGCGCTTGTGTGAGCCACACCGTGTCGCCGTCTAATCTCACGTCTATTGACGTATTGCCGTCGGGCGTTTGATAGATGACTATTTTATTGTTTTGCGTATTCATGGGGAGTTGTTAAATTTGCAAAGTTACAAAAAAACTATTTACAATCTTTATTATGTCGCATTTTTTTGCTTTTGAACATTATCTCGAACTTGTCAAAAAAAATGATATCCATACGGTCGTAAAGGTCGGTGTGCGATGCGCGCGGGGATAATCATCAGTTTCTTGTTGTTGCCTTTTAGATTTTTGAAGGTATCTTCACCAAAATAACGACTATTAGCTTTTGCGTCCCATCTCAAAAGCCTCTTTTAGGGCTTTGTGTTCTGCAATTTCGCCAATGTTGTTCACTCCACCGGCAAACACAATCCCTTTCAACGTTGATTTTTCGAAACATTCCACCCAGCCCTGCAAAACCTTTTCGGTGCCTTCCACGGTAGTTGGTTCTTCCTCAGCTGCGGTGGCAAGGAGATAGACATCACGGAACTGATAGTCTGTCGGATAGAGCGGGTTCAGTCGGTCGATGAGCGTTTTCATCTGGCCGCTGCAACTGTAATAATAGACGGGGGTTGCCCAGACAATGACATCTGCATTGAGGACTTTCTCGGCAATGAACACCGCATCGTCTTTGATGACGCACTGCTGCGTTTGTTGGCAGACAAGGCATCCCCGACAAAAATTGATGGTCTTGCCTATTAGGCTTATAGTTTCAACGTTGTTACCGCTTTGAGTCGCACCCTTGGCAAACTCGTCGGCAAGGGTGTCGCTGTTTCCGCCTTTGCGCGGACTTGTTTTGATGATTAATATTTTTTTGTTCATAATTCTATTTTGTATTTAGAGTGTTGTTTACGCGATGAGGTTCTTATTTGCTATTATTCCATAATTTTTTCCGGTTTCCCGATAGTGAGAATCAGCATATTAACACCTTGTTCTGCCAACTGCCGTTCGGTTTTCAAAGGTTCATCCCATGAATGTCTTGCCAAAGAATATTTAGAATGATGAACGGTAATTACTTGTTTTGCATTGAGTTCGGCGATTTCGGTCTGCAATTGCTGCGGCAGAGCATGAATTTGATTCCAATTGTTATTGTATTGACCATTCTCCAAAACGGCGAAGTCGATTTCGTGAAATTGTTCTCCGATTTTTTTGAAATGTGTGCCGTAACCGCTGTCGCCGCCCAAATATACTTTTTCCTTTTCAGGGGTTTGAATCAGAAACGATGCCCAAAGCGTTTGATTGCCTTTTAATCCGCGTCTGGAATAGTGTTGAGCAGGCAGACAATAAATATCAAATCCGTCAGAAAATGTCGTTGTTTCGTGCCAATCCATCTCTATTATTTGGTCGGGAGCAAAGCCCCAATATTCAAAATATTCTCCGACACCAAGCGGTACAATCACTTTTTTTACTTTGTCTCTCAATTCTTTCACGGTTTGATAATCCAAATGGTCCCAATGGTCGTGCGAAATGATGAGATAATCGATGTCGGGCATATCTTCGGCATGATATATATCGGTGCCGCGAAAAGGCTTGTTAAAAAAACGCACCGGTGAGGCACGCTCAAATACAGGGTCAACCAATATTTTTTTGCCCGATAGTTGTAGCAGATAAGATGAGTGACCGAACCAAACTATTAGATTCTCCTCAGGGAGCAAACTCAGGTCTGTTTTTATGGCCGGAACAGCCTCTTTGGGAGTCACGTTTTCATTCTTCCGAAAAGCCATCTCCCACATGAACGTCAACATATTGCCATCTATAGTCATTAGCTTAATAGGAAGTTCATTTTTAAACGCACCGTTTTTGTAATTGGGCGACTTCTCAATACGTGCTTTACGGTCGCCGCGAGCCGTGCGCCCAAAACTTGGCCGGTTCAAAAAAATTATCGCTCCAACCACGATTATACCGATACAAATTAGAATTCCACTCATGATTTTACGAAACATCGTTATACATTTTATTTGAGATACAAAAATACAAAAAAGAATGGCGTTGATCTAAGTGGCAGGAAAGTTTACAAGACCATAAATAGTATGAAACATCATGAATACTATCGCTGAAATTAAAGCAACTAAATTTTTCTTTTCTATTGAATAAATAATAAAAGCGATACAAGGTGCGATACACAAAATCAAAATGACGGCTGTATTTACAATTTGACTATAATACATACACCAGCCAAAATAATAAATAACTACTGATATAATTATTTCAAATAGCCGTTTTTTATTTTCAGATTTTTGATATTCAATATTTTTAATCAAGCACAATGATGCTATCATTATCACTTGAAAGATAGTAGCAACCATATCGATCACCGGAGTTAGAGATGCAGCCCTTAACACATCATTTTCTGTCGGAATTGCAAACCAAATAAAATTGGGTATCATGATAATTATTGATAACACCAATCCTTGAACATCAAATCCGATTCGGTACTTTTTAAAATTAAACATGTCTAATTTCCGATTCTAATTTATTATGGATGTGGTAAAAAAGTCATGCTCAATATGATTACTTGTTTGATTTTCATCATTACTACAATTCTATAACGGTGATGCTCCACTCGGCAGCACTTTTAGCAGTGCCGTTCAGCAATTTTCCGTCTATCCAATTGCAATCGGGATAAAGGCTGTGAAGCACTTTTTGACTGTTATTGATACTCGAGCTTCCCGATGTAGCAAAAGGAATAACCGTTTTCCCTTTCAGATTTTGGCTTTCAATCCATGTGTTGACGATGCGAGGACAAACGTCCCACCATATCGGATAACCGATGAAAATAATGTCATAGTCAGCAGCGTTGATGGTCTTTCCGCCGAGTGCAGGACGACTATTTTCGTCTGTCATTTCCTTTGTGCTGCGGCTTTGCTTGTTGCGCCAATCGAGGTCGGCATCGCTATAAAGTGTTGCCGGAGTAATTTCGTAAAGGGTTGCTTTTGTTACATCAGCAATGGCTGTTGCTTGTGCTTTGGTGGTTCCTGTGGCTGAAAAATAAGCCACTAAAATTATCTTTTCGTTCATATTGTTTGAATTTGATGTTTGTGCATTGCAGGCAAAGAGGCTTAATGCAATGGTGATTAAGGTTAAGATCGATTTCATTATTTTTTATTTGAAGATGAATGGTTTGTTGTTGATAAACTGTCGGAGAAATATCGTGTCTTTGTTTGAAAAGTTCGCTGAAAGGGTTGCAATTTTTTAAAATCAACTTCATAAAATAGTGCTGGCGGTTGGGTTGTAGTATCTTGTAGCCAATGGTGCGACAGCTCATGGGTGACGGTGCTGAAACAGACAGAATTGCCGTAGTTGTCAATATGGATAGAATCGGTCATACGAAGTTTAAATTGCTGTTGCAAAGTTACAATGTTTTGAGTATAATTGGTCGTTGAAAGGTTCAAATGTTGTCTTTTTCCGTTTTTCTGTGGCAGCAAAAAGTTATAAATTCACATTTCATGTTTAATGGCTTCATTATCAATACTTATTTTTCATGGTTTATGATGAATAGTTATAATGATCGAAAAAAAATCTGAAACACGAAAAAGTTTTCTATGCGCATTATTTTCGATGCAAAAATCGGTAAAAAACAGTCATAGATTATGTAGGAAGTTGATGATTTTATAATACTTTTGCAGCGAAATTTGAAAAAACCGATTTTATGTTACGAAAAATACGAATTACGCTCGCGATCATTTGTTTTACACTGATTACGCTTTTGTTTCTCGATTTTACGGGTACGTTGCACGTATGGTTGGGATGGTTGGCAAAAATTCAATTCTTGCCCGCAGTTTTAGCACTGAATGTCGGAGTAGTGGCGGCGTTGCTGCTGCTGACTATTGTTTTCGGTCGTGTTTACTGTTCTGTGATTTGTCCGATGGGTGTGTTGCAAGACCTTATCGCATGGTTGGGAAAAAAATTCAAAAAAAACCGCTATTCCTATTCTCCTGCAAAAAGATGGCTGCGTTACAGTGTTTTAGCGCTGTTTGTAGTGCTGATGGTTGCCGGCGTTCATTCCATCGCTATTTTGGTGGCACCGTATAGTGCTTACGGACGCATCGTCTCCAATTTTTTGGCACCGATTTATCAATGGGGCAACAATCTTTTGGCCTATTTTGCCGAACGTTACGATAGTTATCAATTTTATACCGTTGATGTATGGCTGAAAAGTCTGCCTACTTTTATTGTAGCCGGTGTTACGCTGATCGTTATTGCGGTTTTGGCGTGGCGAAACGGTCGCACCTATTGCAACACCATTTGTCCGGTGGGAACGGTTTTGGGGGTTGTTTCCAAATTCTCGTTGTTGAAACCCGCCATCGATGTCAAAAAATGCAACGGATGCACGCTGTGTGCCCGCAATTGCAAAGCGGCTTGCATTAATACAAAAAATCATTCCGTTGATTACAGCCGTTGTGTGATGTGTATGGATTGTTTAGAAAATTGTCATCAACAGGCTTTTTCGTTGGTTTTTCGTCCAAAAACAAATACAGCATCTGCCAAAAATGAAACCGATACTTCACGACGAAACTTTTTAACCGTGTCGGCTCTTTTTGCGTCTACCGCTTTGTTGAAAGCGCAAGAGAAAAAGGTGGATGGCGGTTTGGCAATCATCGAAGACAAAAAAATCCCGAAACGCAGTGTCTCGCCAAAACCGGCCGGATCGTTGAGTGTGAAAAATTTCTCACAACATTGCACCGCTTGTCAATTGTGTGTTTCGGCGTGTCCCAATCAAGTGTTGCGTCCCTCCGGCAGTTTGCTGACGTTGATGCAACCCGAAATGAGTTACGAGCGCGGCTATTGTCGTCCCGAGTGCAGCCGTTGTTCGCAAGTGTGTCCAACCGGTGCCATTCACCCCGTTCAACCCGAAGAAAAAGCAGCGATACAAATTGGTCATGCTGTTTGGATTAAAGAAAACTGCGTGGTAAATACCGATGGTGTCAGTTGTGGCAATTGTGCCCGTCATTGTCCCGTTGGAGCCATTACAATGGTGCCTAAAGACGATTCGCCCGATGCAAAGCTGATTCCCTCCATTGATACCGAAAAATGTATAGGCTGCGGTGCCTGCGAAAATCTTTGTCCTGCCCGTCCGTTGAGTGCTATTTATGTGGAGGGACACGAGGTGCATCGAGAAATTTAAGGGTCATTCATCATCATTGATACAACATGGAAAGTTGGCTGATTTTTGCGATTGAAGCTGTTGTTTTGCTGCTGTTTTTCACAGCCGTGATTCTCATTCCGTTAGCAAAAAATCCGGTTTGGTGGATTCACGATTATCCGAAAGATATTCAGGAAGAATATTTTAAAACGCACGAGCGTGTTCCAACGCAAATGCTCAGTGCAACGGTGTTGATAAAAAAAGGTTTTGCAGTCGTTTTTGCTTTAATTTTGTTGTATTTCTTGGCAAAATGGGCCGGTGCTTATGATTTTACGAGCGGTTTTGCCGTCAGTTATGCGTTATGGTCAGTCATCAATTGGTACGATTGTTTTATTTTGGATTGGATAGTTTTTGCGCGTTGGAAAAAAATACGACTTCCGGGAACGGAGCAGATGAATCAAGCATATCATCAAAAAAAATATCATTTTATCCGTGCTTTGTATGGAGCCGTTTTAGGTTTGTTGCCAAGTGTTATCATCGGAGTAATTTTTTCATTTTATCATTAACAAAATGTTTAGAAAAATCATTAACGCATGTGTAAAGGTTGTTCAGAAATATTTGCCTGAACCATTTATTTTTGCGGTCATCTTGACGGTGGTTGCAGTTATCATTGCCATGCCCATTTGTCGCCAAACGCCGTTAGAGGTGGTAGAACATTGGGGCAATGGCGTGTGGTCGTTGTTGGCTTTTGCCATGCAAATGGCGTTGGTGCTAGTGTGCGGATCTACGTTGGCAGCGGCTCCTTCGGTAAAAAAAATCATTGGAAAGTTGGCTTCATTACCCAAAACGCCGGCTACGGCCATCGCTTTGGTTACCGGAATTTCAGCCGTCGCTTGTTGGATTAATTGGGGTTTTGGATTGATTGTAGGCGTTATTTTTGCCAAAGAAATAGCTCGCAAATTACGTGGAGTCGATTATCGTTTGCTGATTGCCTCGGCGTATAGCGGTTTTGTGGTGTGGCACGCCGGTTTGTCAGGCTCCATTCCGCTGACGATGGCAACGCCCGGGTCGGGTTTGAAAGAAATCACTCGCGGCGTTTTGAGCAGTCCCGTTCCTATCTCCGAAACCATTTTTGATGTTCATAATATCATAATTGTACTGCTGTGTATCATTGCGTTGGTGATTGTCAATACGTTGATGCACCCGAAAAGTAATAACGTCATTTCCGTTGACCCCGAATTGTTGGCGGAAGAAACACCGAATACAACCGTTGTCGCCGCGTCGCCTGCCGAAAAGATGGAAAACAGTCGCCTGCTGAGCGGATTGATTGCCCTTTTAGGATTAAGTTTTTTGGTAATTCATCTTTTTGTAAAGGGCAAATCGTTAGACCTCAATTCGGTGATTATGTTGTTTTTGTTTTTGGGCATTGTTTTGCATAAAACGCCGTTGGCTTATGTGCGTGCTTTCACCCGTTCGGCAACAGGAGCAGCAGGCATTTTGTTGCAATTTCCGTTTTATGCCGGAATCATGGGAATCATCATGGGTATCGGCGAGTCGGGAATTTGTTTGGGAACCGTCATCAGCGATGCATGTATTTCAATATCAACGCCAAGAACCTATCCGTTGTTTACATTTTTGTGTGCCGCCGTTTTAAATATGTTTGTTCCGTCGGGAGGCGGACATTGGGCTATTCAGGCTCCGATTATGTTTGCCGCCGGTGCCGATTTAGGCGTTGATGCAGGTTTGACCGGTATGGCCATTTCGTGGGGCGATGCGTGGACAAATCTTATCCAGCCGTTTTGGGCAATTCCGGCTTTGGCAATCGCCAAATTAAACGCCAAAGACATCATGGGCTTCTGCTTGATCGACTTGGTGGTAACGGGCATCATTATCTGTAGCGGTTTGCTGATTTGGGCTTGGTAACTTCAAAAAACTATAAAAATGACAGAAACTCAATCAAACGATACGATGAATCGCCGCAAATTTATCAAAAAAGCAGGTGCGGCAACCGCCGGAGCCGCATTGCTAGTCGGCGGATTATCGGCTTTACCTAATTGTAAAAATATCGGCAACACAAAATCTCACAAAACTATGAAAGTATTACTCATCAACGGAAGTCCTCATCAAGAGGGTTGCACCTTCACCGCGTTAAGCGAAGTGGCACAAGCGTTAAACAAAAATTTGATTGAAACCGAAATTTTTCATATTGGAACAAAACCGGTTCATGGCTGCATTGCTTGTCATCAATGTAACCAATTGGGTAAATGTGTTTTTGAAGATGATTGTGCCAACGAAATGGCTCAAAAAATGCAGGCTGCCGATGGCATCATCATCGGGTCGCCGGTTTATTATGCCGCACCCAACGGAGCTTTATGTGCGCTGCTCGACCGTGTATTTTTTCAAAATGGCGGTGTTTTTCGCGGAAAACCGGCTGCTGCCGTTGTGAGTTGTCGGCGCGGTGGAGCCTCCGCTGCGTTTGACAGACTGAATAAATATTTCACCATCAGCCAAATGCCGGTGGTAGCTTCGCAATATTGGAATGCCGTTCACGGCAATGTGCCTGACGATGTGCGACAAGATAAAGAGGGGTTGCAAATCATGCGAACATTAGGAAACAATATGGCATGGTTGCTGAAAAATCTATCCAATGCGGCTGTCCCGATGTCGGAACAGGAAGCGTTTCAAAGAACCAATTTTATTCGATAAATAACTTAGAACGATGATATAAAACCGATTAAAAATGAATACATCAAATAACATTAATCGTCGCAAATTTCTGAAAGTGGTAGGTGGCGGAGCAGCCGTCACCACAGCGGTTTTAGCAGGTTGTAAACCCGAAAACATTGCATCGTTGTCGGAAAACGACACGCCGCAAGGAGAAATCCCCACCGACAAAATGACTTATCGCACCAATTTGCATGGCGAAAAAGTTTCAATTTTGGGTTATGGCTGTATGCGTTTGCCAAAAGTGAATAATAACACTAAAGATAAAGATGCTGAAATCGATCAGGAAATGGTGAATAGAGAAGTGGATTACGCCATTGAACACGGTGTCAACTATTTCGATACATCGCCCGCCTATTGCAAAGGCAGATCGGAAAAGGTGATGGGCATCGCCCTCAGTCGCCGAAAACGCAACGAGTATTTTATCGCCACCAAATTGTCCAATTTCGCCGCCGAAACGTGGAGCCGCGAAGAATCGTTGAAAATGTATTACAACTCCTTCAAAGAGTTGAAAGTAGATTATATCGATTATATGCTGTTGCACGCAGTCGGACAAGAAGGCCAAGACCTCAACAAACGCAATTTGACCGGAATGGAGGTTTTGAAAGCTCGATATTTTGATAACGGCATGATGGATTTTTTGATGGAAGAAAGAAAAGCCGGACGCATTCGCAACCTCGGATTTTCGTATCATGGTGATGTGGGCGTGTTTGATTATCTTCTTTCGCTCAACGATACCATTCATTGGGATTTTGTTCAAATTCAGATGAATTATGTGGATTGGAAACATGCCAAACAGATGAACGAACGCAATACCAACGCCGAATATTTGTATGGCGAATTAGATAAACGAGCCATTCCGGTAGTGATTATGGAGCCGTTGTTAGGCGGACGTTTGGCTTCGCTCAACCAACACGCCATGACGCAATTGAAACAACGCAATCCCGAAGCCAGCGTGGCATCGTGGGCTTTTCGGTTTACCGGTTCTTATCCGCGCGTTTTGACGGTTTTAAGCGGTATGACCTACATGGAACATTTGCAAGATAACCTTCGAACCTATGCACCCTTGCAACCGTTGAATGACGAAGAATTGAAAATGTTGGAAAATATTGCGACAATTTATGTCAATTTTCCGCTTGTTTCTTGCACTTCATGTCAATATTGTATGCCGTGTCCTTACGGATTGAATATTCCGGCCGTTTTTTCGCATTACAACAAATGTTTGAACGAAGGTCATGTAGCTAATAGCACGCAAGATGAAAATTATCGACAAC
>JAQUSR010000179.1 GCA_028710155.1 Bacteroidales bacterium
TATCAAGTCGTTCGGCTTTTTCTTTTCTATTGTATTAAAAACCTCTCCGTGTGTTTTGTTCATTTTTTTGTTCCGAAAAAATTTTTTACTTTTTGTTGTTTGTTTAAAAAATAGTTGTACTTTTGCACCGAATCCAATAGCAATATCGGAAGGGCGGATGTTACGCTTCGGGCGGCTTCTACCACTCCTCGCCTTGATTGTTTACAGTCGGGGCGTTGATTTTTTTAGAAGTCAATGATTTCATCTTCCTTATCTGTTACAAAGTACTTTCCGTGAATTTTCAGTTCCTGCAATTTTTTTAACTCGCTTGCCATTTTAGCGTTCCACTTATCAAATTGAAAAAGTACCAATTTGGCACCTTGTTTGTGTGTTGCATATTTAGCATACTTTACTATTTGGTCGTAGCTACTTGTCTTTTTTAGGTCAGCAGGCAATCCATTAAACAATACGTCTGCCGATGAAACTCCGGGCACCTCCCTGCGATGGACTATTTTGTTTCCTCCTTTGGCAAATACAAGGCTCATGTCTCTCTCCTTTTCGTACTTTTCTCCTTCTTGCTTGATTTTTTTTGCTGCCGTAATGCGTTGTCTGTCCGTTACCACATACCCACCTGTCTTGGTATCGAAAAACCTTTTTATGTACACATCAGGTTGTAGGAGTCGTATTCCTATTTGGCTTTTGTAATGTTCGCCTTTCCCTTTGATTTTCCCTCTTCCTTTCCCAAACTTCCACACTCCCCACAATTCTTTCCTTTCTTCTTCCCTGACATTAATGCCCACAATGGTTTTGTGCATATTGATTATCAAATGCGGTATCATTTTCACCTCGACCCCAATGACTTGGATGACGAGGAGTGGGCAACCGCGATTGCTGCCTTGGAAAAAATAAGGAAAGAGGAGGCGGGTGAAATCAGGAAAAGGAGTAAATAAGAATGATAACAAACAGAAGAAAATAAAAAATACTCCATAGGATGGTTAGAATATTAGCGGTAACTTTATCTCCTTCTTTTCTACATCTTCTTGCAATTATAAAAGGAATTACAGGAAAACAAATAATCACGACTATTAAATATAAAAGGTAAGGAATACTTTTTACAAAAAAAACTGAAAGAGACACCACAAGCCAAATAATTAATATTGCAGAAATCATGTCAAACGCTATTACTTTTATTATTGAACTCCAAGATAAACTGTCGGCAAAGGTACAAAATTTGTCGAATAGTAGCAATAAATTGCAGAGATGATTCAACCCGACATAACATTAAATACCTCGTTACAAGATTTGTCTGCTATAACGGGTGTAAATAGTACGACTGATGAATATAATGCCGTTTACGCTCACTTTTACCGGTTATGAAGATTATAACTTTTTAATGGAGGAGCAATAATGGAAGATTATCTTATACCGGGAAATGTGTTTACAAAAATGATTTTAAGGTCTTCATCATGTTCAACAAACCGAATTTTAAAATCGGGAAATGTATCAACAAATTCCCATTCACCACAATCATTAGGATGTGAACTAACCTTTTCAATTCTTATATCTTCGCCATATACAACTACACGCACTTTAAAATCTTCGCCATATTCAACCACTTGCACTCTTCCATACAATGGTATCCCCCTGAAAGTGCAGTTTTCTTTGTCGAAGACGGGATCTTGGTTAAAGCCGGTGCTATCGAAGGGCATAGAAGCCATCATCAACGGGAATAATAACGAAATCAATAAATGGGCCATTGCTTAATAGATTTTGCTGATACTTCGTGTGCAATAAAAAATCGAGTGCAAAGATACAAAAAAAATAAAATAAACAGGTCATAACTTAAAAAAAGATGTTGATACTTCAATGCGACATAAAAATCAAAGGGAAAAATACGAATAAAACCGTATCTTTCAACTATGTGAACAGCATAGAGGTAAAAACATCTTGCAAAAATTTGACCGATACGGCGGTGGTGAAGATACCCCGCAAGATGAGTTGGCAAGGGAAATCGATATTGGACTACATACGCCGCGATGACGAAATCACCATCAAAGCCGGATACCAAAATTGGGGTATTGAAACAGTGTTTAAAGGGTATGTAAACAGCGTTGAAAACGGGCTGCCGAAAGTGAATATAAATTATGGAATTACAGCGGGTTTGAAGGTAATTTCACCGGCTGGCTTATTCCACGCGTAAAAGCAGGAGGAAGTGTTCGCCTGCGAGATATGGACAAGACCGAAGGCATATACTACGTTACAGGCGTAGAGATAGAATTTGGGCAAAACGGGGCGAAAAGGAAAGTAACACTTGGGAGAAAGTTGGGTTAATTGCGTATCCGAACCAAGTAGTTGGTGCCGGCATCCTTTCTCTCCTTAACAAAATAGACATAACAGTCTGCATGTTCTTTGACATAACGGATGACAAACTTGGCTTGTTTGCGGTCAGAAACAAAACGCCACTCGCAACACTCTTTTGGTGTATAGGTAGTTTTATAAACACAAAAATCGGAAAATTTTGGTTGATCAACAATTTCCACATCAAAATCTACCGGTTCTGTTGGGTCTGTTTCAACGTAAACATTACCGTATGCGTAGAAAGAGGTGCTACTGCCTCTATCCCATGTGTGATATATCGTAACCTGACATCCGTTAATTTCAACTTCCTGCGCCGTAAGGCAAAAGCAGGAAAACCAAAAGAAGCAAACAAAAAGAAGATTTTTCATAACAGAAATTTTCAGCAAAGATATAAAAAAATGAACGATTTGAGCGAAATAAAAAAAAGAATCAAAAAAATAGACGGAAAAAGTGAGCAAAATATGTTCACGGCAAAGGTGGAGGGTGTGGATGGTGATACCTGTTCGGTAAGTGTGGAGTGATTAATGCTGAATGATGTTCGCCTTCGTGCTGTGATCAACGGCAGCTACAATGACAGATTGGTGAAAGAAGAGTGCTAGCAGATCAACGCAACGCTATCGAAATAGGAACGGGGCTTTAAAACAAAAAACGTCCGAAATTTTTCGGACGTTGAGGCTATTAAAGATGACGAAACAAGGTTAGTGCAAGACTATTACTTTTTGAACAACAACATCTTTATTTGTTTCAATTTCAAAGAAATAGATACCGTCATTGAAAAGGGTTACATCAACCGTTGATTTGTCGGTCGTAAAAACGGTTTGCCCGATTTGATTGATGATTTTGATATTTCTAATGCCTTCTCCATAAATATTTACTTGGTTTTGAGCCGGATTTGGATAAACTTGAATAGTGTTAGCGGCATTTTCTTCTATCGCCGTAAATTGCGTAGTAAGTTGAATGGTTTTATAGATATTGTTTTTCGAAGCGGTTAAAACGGCTTCTCCGGTTCCTGTAAGTGTGGCATTGTCTCCTTCAACAGCAATCACGTTTTGGTCATCGCTGCTCCACGATACTTCGTTTTCTGTAGCAACAGAAAAATCGGCGGTTACCAATGTAACGTTTTCTTGATTTTGCAGAAAAATGGGCGTTCTGGCAACTTTGCCGGCATCTTTGGCTTCAATGAGTGTTACCATTGGATACAAATCACTTTGAAAATTCCAATTGTCGATGCCGAGTTTGTTTCTCAGCCCTTCACCAACCATTTCAAGGGTGTTGTAACCTTCTATCACAGAGTGAACATCGTTGCCATTGCATCCGCCTTTGATGCACATTTGATTGTCGTAAAAACAATTGGCGTATTGCGAAAGGGTGTCGTAAGCATAAATGCCGCCGGCAAGTTGATCGCAATAAACAGCGCCTACATTGACATTTGATTCGTAAACACCTAAAAAGCTGTTTCCGATAATGCCGCCCGCTTTGTTTTGATGGGCGGTAACTGTTCCGGCATTAAAACAATGGAGTACTTCATCGTTGCCGTTAGAGAGACCAATGATGCCTCCAACCGAAAGATCGCCATTCACTTCGGCAAGATTAATACACCGTTTTATCCATGAGTCATTCG
>JAQUSR010000180.1 GCA_028710155.1 Bacteroidales bacterium
TAATAAAACACGATTAAAAAGATTGATTTTCTGATAAATAGATACTGAAATCACGCCAACGATGGTGGAGAAAAAAGTAGAAAGCAACATGGGAATAAAAATATCGGTGGGATTAACGGCTCCGCATGTTGCCCGATAAACCATAATACTGATGGGAATGAGTGTTAGTCCTGAAGTGTTGAGAACTAAGAACATAATCATCGAATTGGAGGCTGTGTCTTTCTCTTTGTTGAGCGTTTGTAGCTCTTCCATAGCTTTCAGCCCTAACGGAGTAGCGGCATTATCCAACCCTAACAAGTTGGCTGCCAGATTCATTAAAATTGAACCATTGGCGGGATGGTTTTTTGGAATTTCGGGAAAAAGTTTGGAAAATAGGGGAGAGACCACACGCGACATTTTATCGATCATGCCGCCTTTTTCGCCTACTTTCATGATGCCCAACCACAATGTCATAACGCCTGTCAATGCCAATGAGAGTTCAAAGCCGGTTTTTGCGGTGTCAAAGGTGCTTCCGACAATATCGGGAAAAACGCCGACATCGCCGAAAAAAATCAATTTCACCACTGCCACTACAAAAGCAATGAGAAAAAAAGCAATCCAAATGTAGTTGAGTACCATTGTGTTGTTAGATTTTTCAAAAGAGTTTTAATAAGCTCTTTCGTTTCTATTTTCAATAAAATTAATAAAAGCTTTATTGACAGTTTTATTTCCGCCCGGGGTTGGATAGTTTCCGGAAAAATACCAATCGCCTTGATGGTCCGGAATTGCTACATGCAGATTATCAATTGAGTTGAAAACGATACCCAATTCGGCATGCAAATCGGGTGGTGTTAAAAGTTGCGTGATTTTTTGAGAAATTTGTTCTGAGGTGAAAGGTTCGTAAATTTCTTTTACATGATTGATAATCTCTTCTTTCGGAGAATATTCTTGTTCTTTACATTTTTTATAAACATGATTGATAATGCTGTCCATATTGTTGTCTTTGAGCAAAGATAGTGCAGCTTGAAAAGCAATGAAATCGCCTATTTTAGCCATATCAATACCATAGCAATCGGGATAGCGAATTTGAGGAGCAGATGAGGCAACCACAATTTTTTTTGGTTCCAATCGGTCTAAGATGCGGATGATACTGTTTCGCAAAGTGGTACCGCGAACAATGGAATCGTCGATGACAACAAGCGAATCAATACCGGGGCGCACCACGCCGTAGGTAACATCATAAACGTGAGCCACTAAATCGTTGCGGGCAGAGTCTTCAGTAATAAAAGTGCGTAATTTGATGTCTTTTACTGCCAATTTTTCCATACGTGGTGTATGGTTTAAAATTTTTAAAATTTCTTCGTCCGAAGGGTTAGGTCCCAACGATTTTATTTTATCAACTTTTGAAAGATTGATGATGCGTTCCAACTCTTTCATCATGCCGTAAAATGATACAGAAGCTGTGTTAGGAATATAAGAAAATACTGTATGATCAACATCATAATCAATCTCTTTTAAAATTGCCGGTGTCAATAAAATGCCCAATTTTTTTCTTTCTCGATAAATATCTTGATCGGAGCCACGCGAGAAGTAGATACGTTCAAACGAACAAGGTTTTTTGGGTAATGGTTCTTTAAAATTTTCAAACGAAACTTGTCCGTTTTGACGAACAATCATAGCTTGGGCAGGTGGAAGCTCGTGAACTTGTTCTGTTTTAAGATTGAAAGCGGTTTGAATCACAGGGCGTTCGGATGCAGCCACAACAATTTCGTCGTCCATATAATAAAATGCAGGACGAATGCCTGCGGGATCTCTCATTACGAAGGCATCGCCATGACCAAAAATGCCGCTAATCACATAGCCGCCATCCCAATGTTCTGCTGATTGTCTTAGAATTTTTATAATATCAAGATTTTCAATGATATATTTGGTGATTTCTTCGTTGTTATATCCTTTTGCCTTAAATTCTTGATAGATACGCTCATTTTCATCATCTAAAAAGTGACCTAACTTTTCTAAAATAGTAATGGTGTCGCTGGTTTCCATGGGATATTGCCCGTTTTTGATTAAACTATCGAACAATTCATCCACATTAGTCATATTAAAATTACCGGCTAAAATCAAATTTTGGGTTTTCCAATTGCTTTCGCGAGCAACGGGATGCAGATATTGAACATCGTTTCCGCCGAAAGTGCCATAGCGTAAATGTCCTAAAAATATTTCACCCGTAAAAGGTAGATTTTGTTTCATCCAATTGAAATCGCGGAGACGGGCAACATTTTTCGATTCTAAATCTTTAAAGGGTTGAAAAATGGTATTGAAACAATCTTTAATCGGAGTATCGGTGTTAAAACGAACGCGATGCATGTAGCGTTGTCCCGGAGGCATATTCAATTTGATATTGGCAACTCCGGCACCATCTTGTCCGCGATTATGTTGTTTTTCCATCAAAAGATGCAATTTTTGCAATCCGTAAAAAGAAGTTCCGTATTTTCCGAGGTAATATTCCAACGGTTTTAACAATCGGATGAATGCGATACCGCATTCGTGGGTGATTTTATCGCTCATTGATTTAAGGATGTTAATATGGGCTGCAAAAGTATATGATTTTGGCGGACGAATGAAGGAAAATGTGGTTTTTGGTCTTAAAAATTTTCACCGTTGAGTGAATAAGTCGGATAACAAAAAAAGTTGCTTTTTTTTGTGAAAGCAACTTTTTAAGAATGGGATAAATGTCTTATACCTTTTCGGCAAAACTTTTGCCGACTTTGAATTTAACAACATTCTTTGCAGGAAGAGAATACGTTTTTTTAACTTTGATGTTCCCTTTTTGAATGTTAATTTCGCCTTGACGCGCTTTACGTTTTACTGTTGAAAAAGTTCCGAAACCAATGAGTGTTACACTCTCGCCTTTTACAACATTTTCTTGAATTAGCTCCAAAAAAGCATTAATTGCTTTTTGTGAATCTACTTTGGTTAATCCGGTTTTTTGAGCCATTCCGGAGATAAGGTCAGCTTTGTTCATTTTGAATAAATTTTTTGAGAAATATGGTAGCAAATTTAATACAAAATGCAATTGTAACAGCCGTTGTGTCGATTTTTTTTTTAAATATTTATAATTCTGTAAATAATAGATAATTAATGATTTATAAAACTATTTGTCTGTGTTTTGTTGAATTGTATATTCATTGAAGTGAATTCCGCGTAAAAAATCTATGGTTTTAAGTCTCTTTTTTCCATCAATTTGAACGTCAATTAGTTCTAAAAACTCGTCTTGACAAGCGATAAAAAGCCGATTTTTTTCCGCCTGAATAGTGCCTGGAATGTTGTTTTCTGTAGGTTGATGAGTTATTAAAGCTTGGAAAATTTTCAGCGTTCGCAAACCATTGGGATGTTGTAAAAGTGTAAAAGCTCCCGGATAAGGTGATAATCCTCTGATTTGTTGATGAATTTTTATCGCCGGTTGATTCCATTGAATCAAACAATCTTCTTTAAAAATTTTTGGTGCCGGATGCAAAACAGTGGTTGCTGATATTAACGAATCTTGAGATTTTGGAGCAATTTTGTGCTGCATCCATTCGTCTAACGTGCGAATCAAAAGTTGGGCTCCGAGAATCATCATGCGATCATGCACCGATCCTGCATCTTCGTCTGCTCCGATAGACATAGATTCTGAAAGCAAAATTTTTCCGGTATCAATTTCTTTATCAATCAAAAAAGTAGTTACTCCGGTAGTCGTTTCTCCATTCATAACGGCTCTATTGATGGGAGCTGCTCCGCGATATTGCGGCAAAAGCGATCCGTGAACATTCATCGTGCCCAATGAGGGTATCGACCACACTTCGCGAGGTAACCAACGAAAAGCTACAACCACAAAAATATCAGCATTCCATTGATGTAACTTTTCAATAAAAGAGGTGTCGCGAAGTTTTTCTGGTTGAACAACAGGTATTTGATGAGCTACTGAATAGTTTTTT
>JAQUSR010000181.1 GCA_028710155.1 Bacteroidales bacterium
GCCAGTTTCTTTCACCGTGGACCAATCATCGTAAAGACGAATACGGCGGTTCACTCGAAAACCGAATGAAATTTATGAAGATGTCGCTCGAAGAGGTGATGACGGCAGCCGGCAACGATATGGCTGTGTTGGTAAAAACTAATATGCGCGACGGATTCAAAGGCGGTTTGGAAATTGATGAATGCCTTGAAGTGGCACGCAACTTAGAAAAAGGAGGTGCTCATGCGCTGGTATTAAGTGGCGGTTTTGTCAGCACTGCTCCTATGTACGTCATGCGCGGTGCCATGCCCACGCACACACTTGCCCATTATATGCCGCCTAAACTATGGTGGTTGGCAGCCGGAATTCGTGTTTTTGGAAAATTGATGATTCCGACCGTTCCTTTTAAAGAAACCTATTTTTATGACGATGCTCTTCAATTTCGGAAAGCGTTAAAAATGCCGTTAGTGTATGTCGGCGGTTTAGTTTCACGCGAAAAGATTGATATGGTATTAAATAGCGATTTCGAGTTTGTGGCAATGGCACGCGCCTTACTCAACGATCCTGCATTTGTCAATCGGATGAAAGACGAGGGAAATATTCGAAATGCTTGCGAACACACCAACTATTGCATCGCCCGTATGTATTCGCTTGAAATGTCGTGTCATCAACATCGCAACGATATTCCGCCCTGCCTTCTTCGCGAACTTGAAAAAGAAAAAAGAAATGAATTAAAATAGCTCTTGATCATAGTTTTTTAATCTTTCCGTTTCTAAATAAAAACATCAATTTTTAATTTTGAATTCTGAATTATTTTGAACTATTTCTGTGATTAACATACCATTTTTGATTGTTATCAAACCTATTAATTTTTTAATTCATTGATTTATAGCCATCTATTTTTAATGAAAAAATCTTAAAAAATCGCATAAGATTCAACAAAAAACCGTAATATTGCACTCCTTTTTATAGAGCGAATAGAATCTTAAAAGAAATGAAAAAAAAGAAGATCATCAGATTTACCATAGCAATAGTTTTAGTGTTAGGTTTTTTTTGGAGTGTCATTCTCCCCAAAGGATTTGCCTCACACCCATCTAACACAAACATTGAACTTTCGGCAGATGATACGATGGCTGCCTCCACCGTTTCTGCCCCCGAAGAAAAAAGCAAGTTAGACATCGGAACCCTCATCATCGAAGAGGTGATTGATGCACACGAATGGCATTTTGCCACTTTACCCAATGGACACGCTATTGCCATGCACTTGCCCATTATTGCTTTTAGCGAAGGTAAACTTTTCTGTTTCAGCTCAAAACATTTAGAACACGGCGAAACTTACAAAGGATTTTTACTATCGGAAGAGGTTGGTTCACGCGGAAAATTGCAACGTTACGATGCCGAAGGTAATATGATGAAAATCTGGGATTTTTCGATTACTCGCACCGTCATGGGTGTTTTCATCAGTTGTCTGATTTTAATTTTGGTGTTTACAGCCGTGGCACGCAGCAGCAAAAGAAACGAAGGCAAAGCTCCGACAGGATTACAAAACGCTATGGAGCCGTTGATTGTCTTTGTTCGCAGCACCGCTATTTCCAACATTGGCGAAAAACATTACGAAAAGTTTATGCCCTATTTGCTGACGTTGTTTTTCTTCATCTTTTTGAATAACCTATTCGGACGCGTTCCTTTGTATCCTAATACCTCCGGAAATATTGCCGTTGCTTTGGTAATGGCAGTTTTCACCTTTTTAATCACTTGTTTTAGCGGCAACAAACACTATTGGAAAGATATTTTCAATCCCGATGTTCCTTGGTGGTTAAAATCTCCTTTGCTGCCATTGATGCCCGTTATCGAGTTTGTGGGTATGTTTACCAAACCATTTGTATTAACCGTTCGTCTTTTTGCCAACATCACCGGTGGACACATCGTATCGTTAAGCCTTGTCTGCTTGATTTTTTTGTTCGGCGAAATGTTTAATGCCGGCGTTGCTTACGGAACAGGTGTGGTAGCCGTTTTATTCGGTTTGTTTATCTCGTTTATCGAAATATTGGTGGCTTTCATTCAGGCATACGTCTTCACGTTATTGTCATCCATCTATTTTGGGACTGCCGTTGAAGAGCCGAAACATTAAATTATCATTGATTCAACGAAACATATCAAAAGAAATCATAAATCATAAATTTTAACAATTATGGACTTATTATCAGTTTTATTACAAGCAGTTACAAACAATGTAGATCTTTCATTTTGGAAAGCCGTTGGTGCATGTATCGGTGCAGGAATCGTTGCATTTTCAGCCGCAATGGGAATCGGAAAAATTGCCGCTTCAGCAATGGAAGCTATGGCACGTCAACCTGAAATCAACAGCGATTTGAGAACCAGTATGATTATCGCAGCCGCCTTAATCGAAGGTGTTGCATTCTTTGGATTGGTTATCTGTTTATTAGTAGCCATTGCATAGTTTGCACTTATCCCCAAAAAATTAGCAAATTATGGAACTCATTATTCCGGATATAGGTTTAATTTTCTGGATGACGATTTCGTTCCTCCTTTTGTTGTGGGTTTTAAAGAAATTCGCTTGGAAACCGGTATTGAAAATGCTCAAAGACCGCGAAGAATCCATCGATAAAGCTTTAAAATCGGCAGATGAGGCACGTGCAGAGATGGCAAATTTGCAGGCAAAAAACACCGAGTTGTTACAACAAGCACAAGAAGAACGCGCTGCCCTTTTAAGCGAAGCAATGGCAATGAAAAACAAGATGTTGGAAGATGCCAAAGCCAGCTCGAAAGCTGAAGCCGACCGAATTTTTGCCGAAAGCAAACAACTCATTGAACAAGAACGCGTGAAAGCGATGAATGACCTCAAAAAAGAGGTTGCCGACCTTTCCATTCTTGTTGCTGCTAAAATTCTCAAAGACGAATTGAGTGTCAAAGAGAAAGCCGCCAAATACACGGAACAAGTAATCAGTGAATTAAATCTTTAGACGATGCTACAGAAAAGTACGATAGCGAGACGTTACGCTTCGGCGATTCTGTCGCTGAGCAAGGAATTTAACGTCTTGGAAGCGGTGAATGCCGATTTCAAGACGTTAAAACCTCTTTTGAACGAATCTCCCGAATTTCACAATTTTCTGAGTAATCCCGTTGTGAATGCTAAACAGAAAATTCGGGTGATAGAAAAAATCTTTGGCGGAACCGTTCAACCGCTGATCATCAAATTATTGGATGTATTATTACGCTATGATCGTGGTGATATTTTTGAAGACATCATCGATTTGTTTTCAGAATTATATATTGACGAAAAA
The DNA here is from genome assembly GCA_028710155.1 of Bacteroidales bacterium. Classification (GTDB taxonomy): domain Bacteria; phylum Bacteroidota; class Bacteroidia; order Bacteroidales; family WRLA01; genus WRLA01. The sequence goes on from JAQUSR010000181.1 coordinate 3,285, forward strand.
GGTATTTTACCGGTAAAGCTCACCTCTGCACAACCATTGGACGAAAAAGAAAAAGCATTACTACGCCAACCGTTGGAAGAGTTGTCTCACAAAACAGTCGAATTTGAAGAATCTATCGACGAAAGTTTGATCGGTGGTTTTATTGCCGATTTTTCCGTCTATCGTTTGGATGCCAGCATCAGCAAATCGTTGGACGATTTTCGTAAAGTGCTGAGCAAAGGGAGTTTCTAAACAACGAAGGTGTTCAACACATTTTAAGATATTTGTTTAAAACAAAGTTCTTAAAAATCGCAAAAAGATGGTATTTTTTAATGACAAACGTTGATTTGTGTTGTTAGAAAATCATAAATTAGATAATAATCAATAAAATACACATATAAAATGACAACAATAAAACCATCCGAAGTCTCCGCCATTATTCGCGAAGAATTGACCGGATTTAAAAACATTCACGATTTGGATGAAACCGGAACCGTGTTGCATATCGGAGACGGAATTGCCCGTATCTACGGACTTTCAAATATCGAATCGGGCGAAATTGTCGATTTTAACAAAGAAAACCTCTTCGGCATTGCCATGAACTTAGACGAAGACAACGTTGGTGCCGTGTTGCTCGGCGATGCTACCGTCAGT
>JAQUSR010000182.1 GCA_028710155.1 Bacteroidales bacterium
TGTTTTCGATAACATATTTTTGAATCTCTGTAATTTGTGCAATTTCTAAATTGTTTTTACTTTGAATGTCGCGAATGACGTTTTTTGCAGAAGGCACAGTCAGATTTTCAAAACATTTTTGTTTTACCAAATCGAAAAATAGGCGTTGAAAATCGCGAGCAGTCGTGAAAACTAAAACGGGTGTTGTTTCAGAAACGGCCGGAATAGCTTTACCCCTTGGCATCGGCGACAAATCTTTGGCTTTCCATTGATAGGTATCCATGCCTTCAGCAGTTTGTTTTTCAGGTTCTTTACAAATTCTGATATTCATACCGTGTCCCATTTTGGTTCCTTCCGGAACATGCACTGTTACAACGTATTCTTTAATCGGAATCTCTTCGCAAAAAACCACTTTCTCGTAGAAAAAGTTGGTAAAACCAGCATTTGATTGAATCGTATATTCCAACTCGAAGGAGGCACCCAATTCCAATCCAATATGTGTTACAACCATCTCTTTCAGAAAGTTATAAGCAGGAGCTTTTGCACAAAAACCGGATAAAACTTCGTTGAAAGCATTATCGGTGTTTTTGACCACTTTTCCATTGGGCAAAATAGTATTGCAACGGTTGATAGTCAATGTTTGAAATTGCGGATTATAAAGAATAAACGTTTCGCCATAATAGCGATTCATGGCGTTAAATGTATTGATCGTCATTTTTTTATAAAAACGATACGAAGTACTTCCATCATTATTGAGCGTATATTCTTTTTCAATTTTTTGATATACCGCCTCATCGTTGGTGGTTAACCCTTTTTGAGCTGACAAAACAACGCAAATGTTTGACAAAAAAATGATTGATAATATTTTGACAATGAATATATTATATTTTTTCATGTGGCTATTTATTAAAAGTTGAAATTCAATATTTATTTGGTCAGAATGACGGGTTCGTTTTCGAAATATTTTTGTGCTGAAACAGCTTCGCGAAAAGCACTCCAATCGTCGGCATCGTAGATTCGTTTTCCAAAAGATCCGGATTCTTTGAATGTCAGTTTCTTACCTTTCAGTGTATAACCTCCTTCGTATTGAACAGCATCGTTGCTTGCCTTTTTGGTTTCGGGCATTACCGCTACTTTGTTGTAAGGAACTGTAATGGTTTCCGTAATTTCAACGGTTCTGGAAGTGCGATCGCGGAAAGGATATTGACGTGTTTCAGGAGTGGTGTTGATGTTGAGTTCTCCCATGACTCTTCGATAGGGATGATGTGATGTAAACGGTTGAAATATAACTTCTTTTGTTGTTACAACAGCGTAATTCGGAATCTGAAATTTGATAGTGATTTCTACAGGACCATCCAAATAATTGTCGGTTGTAGTATATTTTTTGTCAATAATTTGCGCACGAGGATCGATCGAGAGAATGTCGTTTTCTACATTACTTGCCCAATCTTTTCGTAATCCGTTGAAAATGGCACGAACGGCGGCATCGGATTGACCTTCAGCCGTTACAAAAAGTTCGCAATTCAATGTTCCCTTTTTATCAATGCTGCTTTTTGCTTTCATAACGAAATAGTGATTCTTCGGATCAGAAACGGGCGTTTCTTTCAAATCAGCACCTTGAGGAAGTCCCATCAGGTAGCCTTGTTGTTGCTCGGCACTTGACCACAATTCGCGTAAAAACGGAACCCATGTAGGATCAAGAAGTTGCAATGTCCCATCAGCTCTTTTAACAACAGTTACAGAGTGGTTGAATTGATCGGCGGGAATGCGGTCGATACGCTCGCCTGCCATCGTCATCGCTGCATACGCCTCGAAACCGGCAGCACGCAACATTGAGATACACAAACTGGCTTTATCTTTGCAGACGCCGCAACGATCACGAAAATTCATCTCTGCATTGTGCAAAGTAAATCCTTCGCCTTCGCCCATCGAAATTCCCGAATAGCGCATGTTGTCGGCTACCCAATGAACGATGATGGATATGCTGTCCAACTCTGTCCGAGCCGGTGCTATAATACTGTCCACAAATGATTTCAATTCCGGCGTTGGTATAAAACTGCCGTAGTCTTCATTGACGCCGTAAAACCACATCGACTTGGCTTCCCAATTCGGGCTGGTTGAAAGCAGTAACTTGGGCAGCACATCATTTTTTGAAACCATATTCGGCTCCGGTTTGATGGGTGTGAAGTCTTTGGAAATGAAAGTGAAAATAGTGCGATCGCCTTCTACCTTTTGTTCTGTTTGCACTGTTCCGTTATAGACTTGAAAATGAAGATTTTTCTGAGTCTGAATATTGACGGAATAAAATTTTTCGCACATCGGGACATCGCTCCAAAAAGGAACAATATCGTAAAAATGTCCACGCATCGGAGGAATATAGCGGGCTTCGTCTTCATCGCCTGTGGCTTGCAATAAGGCGTAGGTAAAACCTTTTCGGAAACTCCATACTTCAAAAGCATCGCCGGGTTGTAATCCTTCTAAAGCAATCATCTTTTGACTGGCTCCCCAATAGATGGCACGAGCCGGCGCTACATAATCCAACACCGAATCGGTTACCTCTTTAATGCTTCCGTCAGCTTTGTGAATCAGCACTTTGTTGATTTCTACATACGCCGACAGCGGATCATAGTCGATGACAAAAGCAGTGTTGTTCATCACGCCTTTTGGAGTTAAGACTTTCACCAACTTGTGCATTTGCACATAACTCAAACCGGTTTCTTTAACAAAAACTGTGGTGCTGTCGAAAACGACCACCTCGTCGGCATCAGGAAATTTTTCGCTGTCGCCGCAACTTTGCATCAGCTGTTGAATGTTCTGCGAAAAAATTGTAGAGCAGAAAATGCTGATCATCAGGGATAAGGATAGGATTTTTTTCATATTGTGTTCATATCTGTGCCATAAATGGCTAATAAAGAATCTAATTTTGAATTATTTTTTTGAGGGTGGTACAACATAGACTTCCAAAGCGGTAGTATGTCCATGAGGATACATTTCGATGGAATCGATGCAACTTGGAATGAGAACGACTTCTCCATAACCGACTTCGGTCAATTCGTTGTCGAATTTAACGGCAAAAGATCCTTCCGTGCAAAAATAAACCACAAAAGAATCTATATCTTCGAAATTTTTCAGAATGGGAGATGAAAAATGTAACACATTGGTTATAAACTGATCGCATTGAACCATCGGCATTGTTTCGTTTTCTCGAATGGTATAAGGCACTTTAGCCGATTTATTCGAAGAATAATCAATTGCTTGTAACGAATCGGTGATGTGCAATGGACGCGATTTTCCGTTGTCGTCAAGTCGTTCCCAATCATATAATCTATAGGTGGCATCAGAACTTTGTTGAATTTCAGCCAACACGATACCTTTTCCAATAGCATGAACACGTCCGGCAGGTGTAAAAAAAGCATCTCCTGATTGAACGTTTTCATAATGGAGTATTTCGGGCAACTTTTTGTCTAAAATGGCTTTACGTAAAATATCTTCATCAATTTTTTTTTCAAAACCGGAAATCAGTTGTGCATTTTTTTCTGCCTGCATAATGAACCACATCTCCGTTTTACCAAACTTTTCGCCTTTTTTTTGAGCTAATACATCATCGGGATGCACTTGAACAGAAAGATTATCATCAGCATCAATCAATTTGAAAAGCAATGGAAATTGATCTTTATATTTGGCAAATACGCTTTCCCCTAACAAATCATCCATATACACTTCGCACAACTCTGCAATATCATTTTCTTGCAACCAACCGTTGATTACTTTGGTTTCGTTGTTGAGAACGCCCGACAAAAGCCATGCTTCGCCGCAATTTTTCAAATTATGAAAATCTCCATGAATCATGTTTTTTAAATTTTGTCCGCCCCACAACTTTTCTTTGAAGATCGGTTGAAATTTTAATGGATATAATTTATTCATTATC
>JAQUSR010000183.1 GCA_028710155.1 Bacteroidales bacterium
GGGCGATGAATGCATTGCAACAATGGCACTTAAATGATCCGGTCAGCCAAAAAGAGATCGACCGCAATAATGCCGTCTATGACATTCAAGGCAATAGAAATCCATTTATCGACTGTCCGAGTTTTGTCGGTCGCATTTGGGATGGTCCTGCTGCATCACAACCTATTTACGACGAATGTTTTCCGGCACCTGCCACCTGCGATCCTCCCACCAACGTAACCGCTACAGCGCACGAACGCTCCATCAGCATTTCATGGACAACAGTACCGGCAGCTCTCTCCTACTCGATTTTTGTCAACGATCAACTACTTGATGAAGATATTACTACAACCAACTACGACGACACCAACCTCTCGGAAGGCACCTACTGCTACTCCATCGTTGCCTTTTGCAGCAACGAAGAAAGCGACCCTTCAAACGATGCTTGTGCCACCATCACCATCGACAATATTGTCGAAAACACTGACTTTGCCAATATTTACCCCAATCCCGTATCATCGACGTTGACCATTCAAACCAACAATGCTTGCCATGTTTCACTCTACGATATTTTCGGTCGTTGTATTCTGCAACAATACATTTCCGATACCGAAACCTTGCTCGATATGCAATCGCTACCTCAAGGTATCTACATTTTAAAAATGCAATCTGTTAACTCAGAATTGATTTATTCTTATAAAATCGTAAAATAGTTTTTTATACATTACAAATGCAGCCGACAGCATTTTGCTTACGGTATTACAATCATCATCAAATTTCAAACAATATGGCTGACGACAAAAAAATCATCTTCTCTATGGTGAATGTGAGTAAAATCTATCCACCATCAAAACAAGTACTTAAAGATATTTACCTCTCCTTTTATTATGGTGCCAAAATTGGTGTTTTGGGACTTAATGGCGCCGGAAAATCATCGTTGTTAAAAATTATTGCCGGCATTGATACCTCTTATCAAGGCGAAGTTGTGTTTTCGCCCGGCTATCAAGTGGGTTATTTGCCACAAGATCCGATATTAGATGATCAACTCACGGTAAAAGAGGTGGTGATGCAAGGCGTTCAGGAAGTTGCCAATATTTTGGCAGAATATGAAACCATTAATTTGAAATTTTCAGAACCGATGAGCGATGATGAAATGACAAAACTCATTGAACGTCAAGGTGAATTAACCGAACTTATCGATCATTATGATGCTTGGGAATTGGATTCGAAATTGGATAGAGCCATGGATGCGCTCCGCTGTCCCGAAGGTGATACGCTCATTAAAAATCTTTCCGGCGGCGAACGTCGTCGCGTTGCTTTGTGCCGACTATTGCTTTCCGAACCCGACATTTTGCTGTTGGACGAACCCACCAACCATTTGGATGCCGAATCGGTAGAATGGTTGGAGATGCACTTGCGACAATACAAAGGAACCGTTATTGCCGTTACGCACGACCGTTATTTTTTGGATAATGTTGCCGGTTGGATTTTGGAATTAGACCGCGGCGAAGGTATTCCGTGGCAGGGCAACTACTCCTCTTGGTTAGAACAAAAAGCCAACCGATTGGCAATGGAAGAAAAACAAGAATCGAAACGCATGAAAACGTTGGAACGAGAACTAGAATGGGTGCGAATGGCTCCAAAAGCGCGCCACGCCAAAGCTAAAGCTCGTTTGAACGCCTATGACCGTTTGCTCAACGAAGATGTGAAAAGCAAAGAAGAAAAATTACAGATTTTTATTCCCAATGGTCCCCGTCTCGGAACCAATGTCATCGAAGCTACCAACGTTTCTAAAGCCTTTGGCGAAAAATTGTTATTTGAAAACCTCAATTTCAATTTGCCACCTAACGGCATTGTTGGTGTTATTGGTCCCAACGGCGCCGGTAAAACTACGCTGTTTCGAATGATTATGGGCTTGGAAAAACCCGATAACGGCGATTTTAAAGTGGGAGAAACCGTAAAAATTGGTTATGTCGATCAACAACATGCCGCCATCGATCCCGAAAAAAACATCTGGGAGGTGATTTCGGAAGGTAACGAACTGATGATGATGGGAGGTAAAACCATCAATTCTCGCGCTTATGTTTCGCGGTTCAACTTCAGCGGACAAGATCAAGGGAAAAAAACGGGCGTTCTATCCGGTGGCGAGCGTAATCGGTTACATTTAGCCTTGACACTGAAATCGGAATCCAATGTATTGCTGTTGGATGAACCCACCAACGACATCGATGTTAACACTTTACGTGCTTTGGAAGAGGGATTGGAAAATTTCGCAGGTTGTGCAGTCGTCATTTCACATGATCGATGGTTTTTGGATCGTATCTGTACACATATTTTGGCTTTCGAAGGCAATTCGCAAGTCTATTTTTTTGAAGGCGGCTACAGCGAATACGAAGAAAACCGTAAAAACCGGTTAGGTAACGATACTCCTACTCGTATCAAATACAAAAAGTTAATAAAATAGTTTTGTTTTTTTACAAAACCAAAGAACAACAAAAATGGCGAGACTGAAATCTCGCCATTTTAGTTATTATCGATCAGTCGTGGTCGCCTACAATGCTGTCGCCGTGTTTATCGAATACGCCGTTTTTATGAGTTGGGGCGTAGTTTATTTCTCTACATTCGGTGCAATATTCAAAAAAATTTGTTTTTGTTTATATTAAAATTAGTTGTACTTTTGTGCTGTAAAAGAGGCTTGAATAGAAAGCGTGGATTGCAGTTCCACGGGGACTATTTAAGTCTCTTTTCATTTAAATTATTTATAAGTGATTCTTGATCTGAAATACTATAAATCGTATAATCTTTATTTTTGTTTCGAATTTTTTTTAGTTTGTGTTTATTTAAAAAATAGTTGTACTTTTGTCTCGCGTGTTTACTGCCGACTGGCTTGAAGGAAAGCCCGATGCATTAGGAGATGACGGGGGGGACTTATAAGTGGATAAAAGTGCGACACACCACGGCCGGCAGTAAGCTATCTCCTTTTTACTAACAATCCCCTTCTCTTATCTGTATTTATCAACTCAAACCACGTTTTAAAGTAGTAGTTTGTTGTCTACAACTTTTAAGGAAACTACCAATGTGGTGTCTTTGTAGTATTTAATCAGATTAAAGTTCGATAATTTCATATCGTTATTTCCTCTGTCCACTACATCTCTCCCCAACCACACTTCATCGGGGTTTTTGACCATCTCAAAAATTTCATTCAGATACTTGGTTCGATACGCTCTGTTTTTTGAAACATTCGTGGTGTGAACGTTGTAGTCTTTCTTTTTCATTTTCCACTTTATTGGAAAAGAAAACAAAAGCAATTTCTGCATTTTTTCCAATGATTCAATATTCCTTTGATGTTTTTACCTATTCCAAGAAAACACTACTTCAAAAATTCATTCTGTTCAAAAAAAAAATCAAAATTCAATTACCTTCTTTTTATACAAATCTTTCGCTAAATTTGCTCCCTGATTATAAATATGCTATCTCATTGAAAATAAATATTTAATAATACTATTTATGAAAAAATCTTTATCCTTATTCTCCGTTTTCTTGGTTTTTCTGGCAATGGGTTTCGGTGATGCCGCCGGTCAATTGGTCTCTATCGTTCAAAATGCTTTTGGCGTTTCGCCCTTTATGGCATCTTTTGTCTCCTTTTCAGGAATGATTATGTTTGGACTTTTATCTGTACCGATGGGCGTTCAACAATCTAAAATCGGAAAGAAGAAAATGTTGATTATCGGATTAATTCTCTTTTTATTAGGAGCTATTTTACCAATCATCACTTTCGATTTTTATATTATTTTGGCTGCCGTTTTGCTGATGGGAGCCGGTGCCACCATTTTGCAAGTTTCGGGTAATCCGTTGATGCGTGATGTGTCGGCAGAAGGAAAATATTCGAGTAATTTGTCGTTTGCACAAGCGGTAAAAG
>JAQUSR010000184.1 GCA_028710155.1 Bacteroidales bacterium
ATGGCGCTTTGATAGTGATCGATAGTTCCATACATGATGGCTAAATTTTGCATCATACGATAATATAATCCTTCATTTTGAATTACAAAAGTGCTGTTAATCAGTTTTTTTGCATTCATCAATGGCTTTATCGTATTCTTCTTTTAATTGCCAAGCTGACATGTTATAATGTTGACAGTCAATAAGTCCTAATGTGTCGTCTAATTGTCTGAATAATGGTTGTGCTTTTTCGGTATAAAAAAAGGTGCTGTCCGGCTCATCCCATACAATGAAGTTGGCAGCCAAATTCTTGTAAATTAAAGCTTCTGCTTGAATGTTTTTTTCTTGCTTGGCACTTTTAATGGCTTGATGTCCAAAAAGAATTGCTTTGTTTTTGTCTGTTTGGTAATAATATTCCATCGAATCATTCAAAGTCAAGGAATAGGGTGTTTGAGCAAAAATGCCAACGACACTAAAAGCATTGATGAGAAAAAAAAGTGATAATATTTTGATTTTCATTATTTTTATTATCTAATCGTTAAATAAGGCACCAATTTGTTATATAAATCTTCATACATCAGAGGCATTTCTTTCAATTGTTCAATTGTTTGAAATGTCCCGTTTTTATCTTTGTAAGTAAAGATATTTTTTACGATATGGTATTCAAAATAAGGATGTTGCAACAATTGTTTAAAAGTTGAATTGTTGAGATCAATTTTTTTGATTGTGGTGGCATCTACTGTTAAGTGGGGCGAAATTTCTGTGAAAAGTTCGGGCGTAATTCCAATGATGTCTTTGAGCTGTTCGACGGAATAAAATCCGCCTAATTTTTGGCGATAATCGACTATTTTTTGGGATAAAACATTGCCTATTCCTTTTAATTTTTTGAGTTGAGCTGTATCGCAACTATTGATTTCCAAGATGATAAATATTGGTGTTGAGGCAGTAGATTGAGTGGTTGTCGGCAATGCAGATCTTTTAGTTGAATCAATAATAATCCATGGCTCCAAAATAGAAAACATCTCTTCTGAAACGACAAATACTTTGGCAAAATCGGATTTTGCTTTGAAAATTGCACCTCTGCTTCTATAACGATCAATGACTTCTGCTTGTTTTTGCGAAAAGCCTAATTCGACTAATTCTGAAATAGTGACGGTGTTAGGGTCAAAAAAGAAATATTCCGGTTGCTTTTGTGGTTTCTTTTCATCAGGAAACAAATAGGTAGAATAATTGTGAAAACGTAATTCGCGTTCTGCTTTTTGAGCATTACGAATGGAATCGTTGAGCGCTGACATGATTTTTTTTTGATTTTCAAAATCTTGAACTTCTTGCTCCCATGCTACAATGTTGTTGGTGGAAGTGGCGGAAGTGTCTGGTTGAGAAATCCAAAAATTTAGTCCAAGAATCACCACTATCACTACAAGTAATAGGATGATACCACGTTGTTCGCCTTTTGAAAAATTAAAAAACGTTTTCATAACAAGTAAAAAATCAGTGCTTTATCCAATCTGATCCATAAGTTGGTCGTAATAGATTTTGTTGTCGTCAAAACAACAGAAAACTACTTTTTGAGGAAGTTCATTGTTTTTCAGCCATGAAACAACGGTTTGAAACGCGATTTCTGCGGCTTTATCTTTGGGATACATATAGACACCGGTGCTGATGCACGGAAAAGCTACTGTTTGACAATGGTTTTCCATCGCCAATTTCAAACTTGAACGATAGCATGATTCTAACAATTCCGGTTCGCCTTTTAAACCGCCGTGCCATACCGGTCCCACGGTGTGAATGATGTGTTTTGCCGGAAGCTGATAACCCTTTGTGATTTTGGCATCTCCTGTTTTACACCCATTTAATGTTCTGCATTCATCCAATAATGCTTGTCCTGCTGCTCGATGAATGGCACCGTCAACACCACCGCCTCCTAATAATGTTTGATTGGCTGCGTTGACAATGGCATCTACAGAAAGACGAGTGATGTCTTCAGCCACAATTTCAATTCGTTGTGAAACATTTTTGGAAAGTGATTCAGTTTTCATAACCATTAATTGTCCTGTTTGATATTTGGTAACCTTGATTTTCTCGTTACGTTGAATCATACCGACTTCTGCTTGGGCATCGAAAATTTCTTGATTGATGATTACTTTACCGGACGGCCGTAAATCAGTAAAAGCAACACCTTCTGCATTTTGCATCGATTTGTAGGTGTTGTCGGCAATGGTAAAACCTTCTTGACTATCTTGAATGGCTTGCAATGCAATTCCTTTAAACCAACGAGAGCCACCTAATATTTTCTTGGCCATCCATAGCGATAGAAAGAAACTTAATGTAGTACAAAACAGCACTAAAGCGATTGACTGAAACCATTTTTGAAAGGTGTTGAGAGGGAAGTAGAAACCGATATTATCTACTAAACTTAACGATAATCCAATGACAATGAGTATAATTCCGGAAATACCGGCAACGCCGAATCCGGGAATAACAAATAATTCGATGATTAATAAAACAATACCGACAATGAAAATCAAAATTTCCCAATTGGCAGCCAATCCTTCCAAATAAAGTGGAGCAAAATATAATAAAGCACTTATAATGGCAATGATTAGCGGAAAACCTATCCCAGGCGATTGCATCTCAAAATAAATTCCACCGATAATGAGCATGATTAAAATTCCACTCACCGCCGGATGAATTAAAAAACCGATTAAATAATCCATCCAATTGAATTTAGCTTTGATGATTTGTGGTTCATCAATAGCGCTTTTTTCAATCACTTCGTAAATGCTTTTTGTTTCGCCTTCGCAATAATGATATTGAATGGCTTCTGAGGTTGTCATTGTTAAAAGCATGGTGGAATCGATCAAACCTTCAATCGAAAAGCGAGGATCGACCATAGCTTGTGCAATTTGTGGATCGCGATGCGTGGCTTCTGCCGTAGAACGCATGATGGAACGCATATAAGATTGATATTTGTCGGGGGCAGCTGTTCCGTTTTGATCAACAACTGTGGCTGCACCAATACTCGAACCTTCCGACATATAAATACTATCGCAGGCAATAGAAATCAGTGCACCGGCAGAGGCGGCATTTTTGTCGATAAAAGCATAAACAGGAATTCTTGTATTAAGAATGAGCATTCGCATACTATCGGCAGATTCTAAAAGTCCGCCATAAGTATTGATGTGTAATACAATGAGTTTTGCATTTTCTTGATGGGCATAACGAAAAGCTTTTTGCATTTTGAACCAAATAGGAGGTGCAATTTCTTCGTTAATTTCAAAAACTAACACGTTGCTTGGTTCATCCGAATTGGATGCTGTTACATGAAAGCTTATCAGTAACCATCCAATGATCAAAAGTAGTAGTTGACGAAAAGTCATCATCATTTATTGATTTATTGTTGAAGAACTTTTGAATAGGCTTCTGCAATTTTTTTAGAGGCATCTTCCCATTTTAGATGATCTACTTCTGCTTTACCGTAAGTTTTAAATATTTGTGAAAGTGATTGATAATTAAGCAATCCGTTGATGGAATCAGCCATAGCTTCAACATCCCAAAAATCGACTTTTAAGGCATGTTTGAGAATTTCGGCAACGCCCGATTGTTTTGAAATAACCACGGGTACTTCTGATCGCATGGCTTCCAAAGGTACAATGCCAAAAGGTCCACTGACTGAAGGCATGACGAATACATCGCTCATGGATAACATCTTATCAACATCTGTTCCACGTAAAAATCCGGTAAAATGAAATTTATCGGCAATGCCTAATTGAGCAACACGCCGAATGATTTTTGGTAATAAATCGCCTGATCCGGCCATCACAAATCGAACGTTTTTATTGTATTTTAATACTTTGGCTGCTGCTTCAACAAAATATTCCGGTCCTTTTTGAAAGGTGATTCGTCCCAAAAAAGTA
>JAQUSR010000033.1 GCA_028710155.1 Bacteroidales bacterium
ATGCTGGCGTAGTTTTTAAAGCGAAATCGAAAATCGGGACGTAAATCGGAAGGATCTATGATGGGGATCATCACGTGTTGCATCCATGTATTGTTTTGCAAATAAAACGAATCAATGTTTAAACCATTGCTGCTCCACATAGTTTTCCATTGCTCTTCGTAATATACAAACGTGGTATCTATCTCCCAATAGGCTGAATCGATTTGCATCCAAGTAGAATCGGTAATCCAAAGCGTGTCGGCTTCATGGTAAATGGAATCGATGGTAAAAATGGTGTCGGCATCTCTTACAAAAAATTCCAATTCTATAATATCGTCTTTTTCTGGTTTATTACCGATGCCTTGTGGTTGAAAATAAAAACTCAAATAAAGCGAATCGCCGATTGTTAATGGACGTTGAATGGCTCCAAAAAGACTATCCAATCGGATTTTGTGACTAGTGAGTTTATCGGCTTCAAAAGCAGTAAATGTGGCATGATCATACACATAACCATATTCATTCAACGCATCAAATGTGGCAACTCCGCGATTAGCCGGAATTTTTTGAAAACCGGTGTTGATAAATACATATTGATCTGACCATTTTTCGGCGTCGGGATAAGGTCCTTCATATTTAAAATCATCGAAAAAAGGAAGCGTCAATGTAGGAGACGCAACAACTGCTTTTTTTTGAATAATAGGCTGTTTTTTAAGATATTGCTTTATAGTAGGATTCGTTTCTAAGGAAGAAAGTACCTCTTGAGCCGATAGAGAAAAAACAAAAAAAGAAAAAAATAATAATCCAAAAAAGGTATATTTTTTCATGGTATGATTCATGTTCGCGTTCAAATTCAAAGTTTTGTTGTATGTAACGAGCAAATATTCAGGATATTATTTAATTAATAAATTATTATTTTGCCCTTTTAAAAAAACATGCAAAGGTAACATTTTTTGTTAAGAATTTTAAAAGTAATTGGTGCTTTGAAATTCAATATTCTACAAAAAAAATTCCTCCGCCATCCCACAACGCTCCTTGATACAACTCTTTGATTTTCATGTTGTATTTTGTGATAAATGAATGGATTTCCTCTTTTTGTTGATGAAAATTCAACGACCCGATTAAAAACAAAGTGTTGTTAAAAACGCCACAGCATCCACCGATAAAACCATGATTAACAGACGGAAGTATAATTTCTTCGGGTTGCACCCACAAAATATCCATTCCTCTTTTCTTTAACTCCTTTTCAATGCCGCGATCTGATGTCAAAAAAGCATTGTCTTTCAAATGAATAAGATTGCATCGCGTGTATCCTTGAGCTACATGAATGATTTCGCGTTGATCATAAAATTTTTCTAAATCCGAATTTTCTATTTTTAAGTTTCTGATTATTAAATCATTAGTTACCACTGAATTATATCGTGCCGTTTCGGGATATTGATGACCGATATTTAAATGTCCTAATTCGATGTTGCAACCGTTTTTCATCATTGTTTCAACAATGTTTTGAGGTGCATTTTTTGCAGCTATCATTGTTTGATGGACTTGACAAAAGTATATATCGGGATGGCACGAAATGGCGGAATAGACTTTTTGTTCTTCTTGAATCCACAAAACGTTACCTGTTTTTTCCAACTCCATTTTGGCTTCGTTGGGCATTCGACTATCTGCAAGAATATTCACCGATTTCATAATGATAAAATTAAAAGTTAGAAAAAATTATACAATATTTACTTTAAACATTCTATCTTTCAATTGATTATCTTCAATAAAATGAACAATAGGAAACATTTTTTCTAACCAAAGACGATTTTCCTTTTGAAAACCGATGGCGGAAACTGCTTTTCCGAAAGGAACGGCGATGGTCAATTCGTTTTTAGGAAGATGTATAACCGCTTTTTCCAACAAATTTCGCCAAATTTTTGTTTCAACCAATTCTTTAAATTGTGGGTGATAAGGTCCTGAAATAAGGGTTGTTCCATCATCAAATCCTTCCGATCTATGCAGTCCGACACGCAAAACGGTTACAGATGATTTTTCAAACAAAACCACCAACTCGGCACATAACGCCACAGCTTCTTCCAACGTTTGTGTACGAAACTTTCCGTTGACGAAAAGTTGTTCCAAGGCGGTGTTTTTTATCACCAAACAGGGATAAATTCGTGTGTTGGATGCTCCTAATCGAATGATTTCCATTGCTGTAGCTAACGATTTTTCGGGCGAATCAGCCGGCAATCCGGTCATCATTTGCAAACCAAACGGAATATTTTTGGCTTGAAGCAACTGAACGGCGTTTTTGGTATTGTCAGAAGTATGTCCACGTCCGGATTGTTTTAAAACTTCATCATCAAACGATTGTGCGCCCAATTCCACCATTTCCACATGATAGTGTTGCAGCAGATCGCATATTTTTTCGTTGATATAATCGGGTCGTGTGGAGCAACGGATAGATTGAACGCGATGTTCGTTGATAAACGGTTGAACAGCTTGCAAATACGACTCCATCAATGGCAAAGGTAAGCCTGTAAAACTACCTCCAAAAAAGGCAATTTCGATATTTTTGGCTTGGTTAACGGCATCGGGAATCGTGGAAAGATAAGTTTCTACTATTGTAACAACTTCAGCAATAGAAGGTTGTTTTGCTTTTTCGGTAATAAGATATTGATTGCAAAAAATGCAACGATGCGGACAAGCCGCTTCAGGAATAAAAATCGGAATGTTGTAGTGTTTTGGCGACAAAATGATAGATTTTTAAACCAATAATGTTTCAATTACTTTCGGAAAATGCTCATATTCCAACAGATGAATTTTTTGAGCTAACGTTTCCGGTGTATCTTCAGCCGTTATTGGACAAGTGGCTTGAAAAATGGTTGTTCCTTCGTCAAAGTGTTCATTAACATAGTGTATTGTGATTCCGGACTGTTTTTCGTGAGCCGCAATAACTGCTTCGTGAACGCGTTCGCCATACATTCCTTTTCCGCCAAACTTGGGTAGCAACGCCGGATGGATGTTGATGATTTGGTGCGGAAATGCAGCAATCAATGATGGCGGCACCAATTTCAAAAAGCCGGCCAATACGATTAAATCTATATCTAATTCTTTGATTAAGTTAAGAATATCATCTGTTTCCAACCATTCTTGTTTCGTAAAATAGCGAGACGGGATATTCAATTTTCGAGCGCGTTCTAAAACGTAAGCATTTTTTCGATCACTTAAAATGATAGATATTTCGATATTTGGATTATCGGAAAAATATTCGGAAATTCGTTGGGCATTGGTTCCGTTTCCCGATGCAAAAATGGCGATTTTTTTCATTATTTATTTTTATTATTTACACATAATCAATAAAATAGATTGATTTAATTGATGAAATATTTTTCATTCTCAATTCATCATTTCTTGGCTTCAAACGCTTTTTAAAAATCAAAAAACATTTTTCTACTGCAATCCCTTTACATGTGGTTTTGCTGCTTCAAAGTTTTTGAGATAAAACGGTTCAAAATAGGCAGTATCAACAAAATCGCGGGCAACAAATTTTTGATAAGCCAACGGAATCATCCATTCTGCAGATGCTTGAAAATCAGGTAAAAAGATAGCGTTAGGACCTTCAATGACAGAACGACATTTTTCGGCGCCTGTTCCTCCGAAAACGATGGTTTGTGATGACAATAACGTTGAAAAAGCGGTTTCATCCACGATTTTTGCGTTGGTGGCTTCTTTTTCGTTACCTTGAAAATCGTATAAAGCTGAATAGACTTCCATTCGGCGAGCATCCAACATCGGAGCATAGAAAGCGGTTTCAGAACGATACAACTTTTTCATTCCTAATGACATAGATTCTAAAGTTTTGATGGCTATCAGTGGAATTTCAAGCGCGTAACAAAGACCTTTGGCTGCCGAAACGCCGATGCGCAAGCCTGTATAAGATCCGGGACCTTCGCTGACAGCGACGGCGGATAATTGCGAGCAGGCAATATGTTCAGATTTCAAGACCTCTTCTATAAAACATGTTAAACGTTCCGAATGAACGTTTGTTGATGTACTTTCTTGTTTTGCAATAAGTTGATTGTCGTTACTTAAAGCAACGGAACAAACAGGCGTTGCTGTTTCAATATGTAGTAAATAGGACATGATACCAGATGATTTTTGAAATAAAGTAGTGTTACACCTCCACCATTCGATTTTTGATGCCCCACATCACCAAGCTGGCGGTGTTGTTGCAACCGGTTTTTTCCAGCAAATTGGCACGGTGTTTTTCAACGGTACGGCGGCTAATGAACAGTTTATCACCAATTTCTATATTCGAGAATCCTCGACAAATCAAACCTAGAATTTCTTTTTCTCGTTCCGAAATGTCGATGTTCAGGTTTTCGTTATTGTTAGAAGCTTTGAGGTTAGAAACGATGTTCATCAAAAGGTCTTGTGAAAAGTAGGTGCCGCCGTTGGCAACAGTATTCAAAGCCTGCTGCACTTCGTCTATGTCAGAATCTTTCAACAGAAAGCCTTTCACGCCCACTTGCGACATTTTGTGATAATATTCTTCATCGCCATACATGCTTAACACAATGATCTTCAAATCGGGATATTTTGATAAAGCGATGGGCGCTGCGTCCAAACCACTCATTTCTGGCATAGAAATATCCAAAAGAACAATGTCAATTTGAAGAATATCAATTAAATTCAAAAATTCAATTCCGGTAGACGCTTCAGATACCACCGTATAACCTTCCATGTTTTCCAAGAGCATTTTCAAGCCATTGCGGAACAATTTGTGATCGTCCACAATTAGAATTTTGCACGGTTCTTTTTTTGATTTCATGACTTAAATTTTATGAATTTAGAAGCATCTTGATTCTATTTTTTTATTGGAATGTCTATATTGAAAATCACGCCTTCGTCTTTTTCACTTTGAATATCAATATTTCCATTGAGCGAGTTGATTCGTGAACGCATGTTCGATAGTCCCATTCCCGATGTTGTTGCCAAAACGGTTTCTGTATCAAAACCGATTCCGTCATCGGTATAAACTACGTGCAACTCTTGTTTTTGAGTTCGCAAATCAATCATGACATGAGTAGCAGATGCATGTTTTAATGTGTTGTTAATCAACTCACAAATGACACGATATAAAATGATTTCTGTGTTGGAATCAAAACGTTGGTCGCCCAAATTTGACACAACTCCAACTTGAAGTAAACTGCTTTCATTCACGCGATTAGAAAAATTATTCACTGCTTTTTCCAATCCGAAATTGGTTAAAATATGCGGACTTAAATTGTTGGAAACATCTTTAATGGTTTTTAAAGCATCTTGAACAATTTGACCGGTATTTTCTAAAATCTCTAACGATTTTGCATCTTTTTCAATTTTTATCAACGAGCTAATGGATAGTTTGATAGTCGATAGAAGAGGTCCCAAGCCGTCGTGCAACTCTTTTGAAAATCTAAAACGTTCTTTCTCTTCAGTTTGAATGATGGTGGTTAATAATTTCTTATCCATACTTTGCCGAACTTTTTCGGTACGGCGGATGTATTTGAATATTCTTCCGATAAGTAAAACGCCTGATAGTAACAATATGGCAGACAATCCATTAAGCCAAAAACTAATCTCTAAAAGTTCTGCTTTATTATCAACTGATTGAGTAACCAACAGTTCTATCAACGTTCCGGTTGCCATAATGACAAAACCGAAAGTGATAAGAAACCATGCCACATTGTATTTTGTTTTTTTTGTTAAACGAATGGCAAAAAATGCCGTAACGCATTGAAAAACAAAGATTAATATTAATAAGAATTGAAATTTTGACATCGTTGTAGTTTGATTGCAAAATTAAACGTTTTCATGAATGATTTGACGAAAAATAGCTGCTCCTTTTTCAATTAATGCATCCGGAAAATCGTAATCAGGATGATGTAACTCTTTGGTTGTTTCTCCGGAACCGATTCCAAAAAATGCACCTTGATAATGTGAAAGATAGTGTGAAAAATCTTCCGACCAGCGAAAAGGCAAAGGCAATTTAGTGGTTTCAAAACCGATATTTTTGGCTGCTTGTTCCACTTTTTTCACACAAATATCATTGTTTTCTACGGCTAAAAATTCATCTTGAAAAGTATAGGAGAAGGTCAATCCATATTTTTTTGAAATTTCTGATAGATGTGTAATCGCCTGATTGACTAAATTTTGCATCAATATGTTGGAAAAAGCGCGAAGAGTCATCATCACCTCTGCATCGCCGGCTGAAGTTCCGAAAGCCACCTTTCCGATACGGGTATATATCAATGTAGCTTGTTGAAAATCATCATTTTGATGGTGCTTTTTGTTGAGTGCATCCAACCATTGAATCCATTCTGCTACAGCCATTGACGGATTGATGCCGTTTTCGGGATGGGCTGCGTGTGTTTCTCGTCCTTGCCATCGAATGATCATGCCCGACGAGGCGGCGGCAAATGTGCCAATTTTTACCACTATGTTTCCCAACGCAAAAGCAGGTAAATTGTGTAAACCAAAAATAAAATCGATGTTAAATTGTTCTAAAACACCGCTTTGTATCATCTTCGCAGCTCCATAACCGGTTTCTTCTTCAGGTTGAAAAATCAGTACAACCGATCCTTTTTCCAACGGATATTGCGACAGATTTTCAACCAATTGCAACAAAATGGCGGTGTGTCCGTCATGTCCGCATTTATGTCCAACACCATCATTAACAGAACGATAGATTAAATCTGTCTGTTCTGTAATAGGTAAAGCATCGATGTCGCCGCGAATGGCTATGGTTTTTCCTGCTTGCTTACCCGCAAAGAGGGCAACCACACCATTTCCACCTACATGCTGAACGAGACGATTGGGATGATGTTTTTCTAAAAAATCAACAATTAAATCGTGGGTTTGCACTTCTTTTCCGGAAAGTTCTGGATGTGCGTGTAAAAAATGACGTATTTCTTTGATATTTTGAGACATATAAACAAATATTTCCGCGAATCTGCGTTTGTATTTCGCTCGCAAAGGTAACAAAATTGGTTGATGGATGAAAGGTTGGCTTGGTGATGTTTTTCGATTTAAATGGTCATTTAATTAATGTCCGATTCCTTCAATGGAAAGTGATTTTTAACGGTAAAAACTTGATGTTTACCATTCAAAAAGTCATGATGGTTTGATGAATAAAACAGAGAACTTCATAATAAAAGCGTTGCAATTTTTGAATAAAACTTATTGTAACGCTTTATGAAAATGTGTTTTTACCAATTTTACAAATCCACGATCACCAAATAATAATTTTTCTTACCTTTTTGTACTAAAATATATTTGTCGTTCAGCAAGTCGTTGACAGACAGTGTGTATTGTTCATCTACTTTTCCTTTGTTGATGGAGATGCTGTTTTCTTTCAGCGAGCGGCGAGCTTCTCCTTTTGAGGCAGTAACTTTGGTGTGTTCTGCCAAAAAATCAACAATAGGAATACCTTGCGAAAGTGTTTCTTTGGCGATATGTTCGGTGGGAACGCCGTCAAAAACGCTCAACAAAGTGGCTTCGTCCAATTTGTGAAGTGTTTCGGTAGTTCCTTTTCCAAAAAGAATTTGTGAGGCTTCAACGGCGGCATCGTACTCTTCGCGACCGTGAACCATCACAGTAATCTCTTCCGCTAAACGTTTTTGCAACGCACGCAGATGTGGCTCTTGACGGTGCTTTTCAATCAATTCCGTAATTTCATCTTGTGATAAGAAGGTGAAAATTTTGATATAACGTTCGGCATCAGCATCGGCACAATTGATCCAAAATTGATAAAATACGTAAGGTGTTGTATATTTTTTATCTAACCACACGTTGCCCGATTCCGTTTTTCCGAATTTTGTACCGTCTGCTTTGGTAATCAACGGGCAAGTCATAGCAAAAGCCTCGCCTCCGGTTTTACGGCGGATGAGTTCCGTTCCGGTGGTAATGTTGCCCCATTGGTCGCTGCCACCCATTTGCAACTTACAGTTTTTGTGGGTATTGAGGTACAGAAAATCGTATCCTTGCACCAATTGATAGGTGAATTCTGTAAACGACATTCCCTCTTTCGATTCTTGAGAAAGACGTTTTTTGACAGAATCTTTAGCCATCATATAATTCACGGTCAAATGTTTTCCGATGTCGCGGATGAAATCCAAAAATGAAAATTCTTTCATCCAATCGTAGTTATTGACCAATTCGGCTTTGTTGGGAATATCGCTTTCGAAATCCAAAAAGCGGGCAAGTTGTTGTTTGATAGCTTCTTGGTTATGACGCAACGTTTTTTCGTCCAACAAGTTACGTTCTTGCGATTTACCGCTGGGGTCGCCAATCATGCCGGTAGCACCACCTACCAAAGCCAACGGTTTATGACCGTGATGTTGCAGATGTTTGAGCAACATAATGCCGACTAAATGTCCAATGTGCAGCGAATCGGCAGTCGGATCAATGCCGACATAAGCCGTAGTCATCTCTTTTTGAAGTTGTTCCTCTGTTCCGGGCATGATATCCTGAATCATTCCCCGCCAGCGCATCTCTTCTATAAAATTCATCGAATGTATGTTTAAAGGTAGAATAAAATTATTTTAATAAATCGTTCATATTGAAAATACCTGTTTTTCCATGTAGCCATTCGGCTGCAACAACAGCACCCAAAGCAAATCCTTTTCTGTTGAAGGCGGTATGCCGAATTTCTATTTCATCAATCTCGGAATGGTAGCAAACTTTATGTTCACCAACTACTTCGCCTTTACGAATGGATTGAATCATGAGACGGTCGGCGTGTAGGTCGCCATCAGCTAATTTCCAATCAGAAAGTTTTGGATATAAGGGTAAAATATCGTTGGCAAGCATCAAAGCGGTTCCACTGGGAGCATCTTTTTTGTGGATGTGGTGCGTTTCTTCGATTGAGGGAGTGTAGTGTTCATAGGAGTGCAGTAAATCAGCCAATTGACGGTTGAGTTGAAAAAAAAGATTCACGCCTAAACTCATATTGCTCGACCAAAAAAGGCTTTTGTGTTCTGTGATACACCGTTGTTCAATCTCTTGAAAACGATCTTGCCAACCGGTAGTTCCAACAACAATAGGAATATTGACATCGAAAAAGCGGAGAATGTTATCGGCTGCTGCAGATGGAAGAGAGAAATCAATGGCAACGTCAGCTTGTCGGATTTTGTCAATTTGTCGAACAAAATCGGAGGGTTGATCAATGATGGCAGCGATGGTGTGATGGCGTTCAAGAGCAATGTTTTCAACCTCTTTGCCCATACGTCCGTATCCTGATAAAATGATTTTCATGATTGAAAGAGATTTAATTATTTTCCAAGATGATAGGTTATGGTAATGCCTAAATTTTGTTGAGGTGGTTGAAAGGAGATGTTTTCCGGTACAATAGGTTGAATGGGAGCGAGGTGTAACGAGAGATCGTCAGAAACATTGAAGTTGTATAAATGTGCATCTACCGAAGCGTCAATAATTTGCAAGACATACAGAACAACACCGGCAAAATAGCACCATTCTCGATTGCTTTGGTAAAATTCTTTCATCGATTGCAGTTGGGCTTGGTCGTAAACATCTACGTAATGATTGTATTTTCCGCGTTCTCCGTTAGTGGCTTTATACAGATAAGCGTTGTTCCATTCTTGAAATTGATTGGTGTAGCGGATAATCAAGTATGTGATAGTTCCAAAACCGGCATACACAATGGGCATTTTCCAATATTTATGGTTGTAGGCTTGACCTGCACCGGGCAACAATGCCCATAAGGTGGCTTTTTTAGGATCGGGATGCCACGCATGATGTTCACGCAGAGAGTCTTTGATGAATTTTTTTTGTTGTTTTTCTGCTTGACGAATTGAATCTAACTCTTGTTTTTCAAAGTCTTTATATTGTTCTTTGATAGTTTGTTCAATTTTATTAATTAAAGTATCAGTTTCGGTTTGAGCTTGTATTAAATTGAAAATCAAACATAATACAATGAAAAAAGTAACTTGTTTCCACTGAATTTTGATGGAATAACAAGAAGACATTTTTTTCATTAAAGACATAAATACGATTTGTTAATGAATTAACGATAAAATATTTTCTAATTGCTGGTCGTCTTTAAAACGAATGGTGATCGTTCCTTTTCCGTTACGACTGCGTTTTAAATCGACTTTTGTCTGAAGTTTGTCCGAGAAGGTATCGCGAATAATTTGATATTTGGAAGGCAATTCTTCTTTGGAAGTAGATTTATTGGAGGTGATTTTTTGTAATTGAAGTTGTTGAGCCATTGATTCAGTTTCTCGAACAGAAAGATTTTGTTGAATAATTTTTTCGAGAATAGTCATTTGTATCGTTTCATCGTCAATGTTGATCAAAGCACGAGCATGCCCCATGCTGATTGTTTTATCGCGAACAGCAATTTGGATTTTGGGTGGAAGTTTCAGTAAACGAATAAAATTGGTGATAGTGGAACGATCTTGTGATACTTTTTGTGCAATATCGGCTAATTTCATCTGACATTCATCAACGAGTCGTTGATAAGATAAGGCTACTTCGATAGCGTTAAGATCTTCACGATGAATGTTTTCAATAATTGCCATTTCCAACATTTGATGATCGTCTGCAACACGGATATAAGCGGGAATAGTTTCCATTCCGGCAATAATTGAAGCCCGAAAACGACGTTCACCTGAAATTAATTGATATTTATCATAGCCCAATTTGCGAACTGTAATAGGTTGAATGACACCTTGTTCTTTGATAGATTGTGCCAATTGTTGTAGAGCTTCTTCTTCAAAGGTATCTCGTGGTTGAAAAGGATTGGTTTCAATGAATTTTAAGGGAATGGCAGCAATGGCACCTACTACAAAATTTCCTGAAATATCTTTTGAGGTGATGTCGGTGGCACCACTGGATAATATTGCATCCAAACCGCGTCCGATTGAACTTTTAGCCATAACTTGTTGATGTATAAATATTTATTAATAGGGGAGATGAGGATTTATTTATTCTTGTGGTTGATTCTTTGCGATAATTTCTTGTGCCAAATTTAAATAGTTGATGGCACCGGAACTGGCAGCATCGTGCATGATAATAGGTTCTCCATAGCTGGAAGCCTCTACCAAGCGAACATTACGATGGATAATAGTGTCGAAAACCATTTGTTGAAAATGAGTTTTTACCTCTTGTACGACTTGTTTAGCACTACGTAATCGGCTGTCGTACATCGTTAACAATATGCCTTCGATATCCAAATCCATATTCAAATGATTTTGAACTATTTTTATGGTATTCAACAATTTACCTAATCCTTCCAAAGCAAAATATTCACATTGAACCGGAATAATTACAGAATCGGCAGCCGTTAAACTATTGACCGTGATTAAGCCTAATGAAGGTAAACAATCGATGATGATAAAATCGTACTCATTTTTGATTTTCTGTAAGATTTTTCGCATAACAGATTCTCGTTCTGAAATGTCAATCAACTCAATCTCTGCACCTACCAAATCGATTCTCGAAGGTAATAATTCCAAATTTGGAATAGTTGTGGGCATAATGATCGATTTTGGTTCCACGTTGTTGACTAAACAATCATAAAAACTTTGTGATAATTGATCGGGATTGATGCCCACTCCGGAAGTCGATTGTGCTTGCGGATCGGCATCAATCAGCAACACTTTACGTTCCAAAATGGCTAATGCAGCAGAAAGATTGATGGCTGTCGTAGTTTTTCCTACACCTCCTTTTTGATTGGCTATAGCGATGATTTTACCCATTTTTTATTGTTGAATTACAATTTATTATCCTTTTATACGCAATTTCGATTTTTTTTTTGATAGACGTGTTGAAACTAGAAAATCTGCATTGGCATCATTACTCTTTTTTCTTCGTCCACAAGTCTTTCAGCGAAACAGTTCTGTTAAAAACTTTATGATTATCGGTGCTGTCGGGATCGACACAAAAATATCCAATACGTTGAAATTGAAAATGATCGCCGGCTTTTGCAACACTCAACGACGATTCTGCTTTGCAGTTTTGCAAAACATGCAATGAATCGGGATTGAGGAACGTTTTGTAGTCCACATCTTTATGACCGGCAGGGTCTTCATCCGAAAACAAGCGGTCGTACAAACGAACTTCTATATCGATGGCATCGTGACAAGCGACCCAATGCAGCGTTCCTTTAACCTTTCTATTGGCATCGGGCATTCCGCTACGGGTTTCAGGAAAATAGGTACAATGAGCTTCGGTAACATGGCCATCAGCATCGCAAACGCAATCGTCGCAACGCACGATGTAAGCACCTTTCAAACGAACCTCTTTACCCGGTGTCATTCTGAAATAACCTTTGGGCGGATTTTGCATAAAGTCGTCTTGTTCAATATATATTTCGCGTCCAAACGATACATGACGTGTTCCCATGCTTTCGTCTTCGGGATTATTTTCTGTTTCCACCAATTCGTATTCTCCTTCGGGATAGTTGGTGATGACCACTTTCAGCGGGTTTAGAACAGCAAAAACTCGTGGAGCAATTTTGTTCAAATCTTCGCGGATGCTGTATTCCAACAACCCGACATCAATGACATTGTCGCGTTTGGCAACGCCGATACGTTCACAGAAATTTCGAATAGATGCAGGTGTATATCCACGACGACGGTATCCGCAAATGGTCGGCATCCGTGGATCGTCCCATCCGTTCACGTAATGATCTTTGACCAACTCCAACAATTTTCGTTTCGACATGATGGTATAACTGATGTTCAAACGGGCAAATTCGCGTTGTTTCGGTTTATAGTCGGAAGTGCGAATTTGATCGACAAACCATTCGTAAAGCGGACGATGAACTTCAAATTCCAAAGTACAAATGGAGTGTGTAACGCCTTCAATATAATCACTTTCTCCATGAGCCCAATCATACATCGGATAAACTACCCATTTGTTGCCTGTGCGATGATGAGGCGTTTTTAAAATACGATACATAATCGGATCACGCATGTGCATATTCGGTGACGCCATATCAATTTTGGCACGCAACACTTTTTCGCCCTCTTCAAATTCGCCGTTGGTCATTCGTGCAAAAAGATCTAAATTTTCTTCTACAGAACGATTGCGATATGGACTTTCTGTTCCCGGACGTGTTGGAACGCCTCGTTGTTCGGAAATTACTTCAGCCGGTTGGTCGTCAACGTAGGCTTTGCCCGATTTAATGAGTTGAATCGTCCACGCATATATTTGATCAAAATAGTCAGAAGCATATTTCGGTTCTCCTTCCCATTGAAAACCAAGCCATTGAATATCTTCTTTAATAGAATCGACATATTCAACATCCTCTCGTGAGGGATTTGTATCGTCGAGACGGAGGTTGCATTTTCCGTTAAATTGTTTAGCCAATCCAAAATTGAGGCAGATGGCTTTGGCATGACCAATATGTAGATATCCGTTAGGTTCAGGAGGAAAACGTGTTTGAATATGATCGCATACGCCGTTTTCTAAGTCTTCCGTAATGATTTGTTGAATGAAGTTCAACGGTTTGGTCTCTTCTGAAAGAGTTTTTTCTAAATTATTATCAATCATTGATTTGTAATAAATATGTTGAATACAATACCTTGTTTTTACAAGACCGCAAAAGTAGTCTTTTTATAGAAAAAAATATCATTTTTTTTATTGTTGATAAGATGTTTTTTGAACATAATTTCAAACGATCCTTTTTTTTTACCAAATGATAAGACTACAAAAATCAATCTTTTGAAAGATTTTTTTACGTTTTATTTTAATTAAAAATGAGAGAAAAAAAAATCAGTCAAAAAATCACTTAATTGACTGATAAAAAATATTTTATACAAATTTCTTGGGTGGAAGAAGGGATTCGAACCCTCGACCCTCGGAACCACAATCCGGTACTCTAACCAACTGAGCTACATCCACCATGAAAACGGGTGCAAAGATAATATGTTTTGCATTTAATTTAAATAATATTTTAAAAAAAATTATTTGTTCATAATGAATAATTTATAAAAAAAATTTTTAAATCTTGTTCGTTTTAGCGGTTTTTTTATTCAAAAAAAATCATTTTTGAAGGAGTATTTAAATGATTTTTTGATATTTTTATCAATAAGGATCAACATCAAAAGCGACTCTAATTTGTTTGTAATCGGGATGCTGTAATAGGAGTTTTTCGGCATCTTTGACTACGTTTTTTACAAATTTGATGCTGGCTTTAGGTTCAATTTTGACGATGATATTTTTCAAATAATAGTTTTTCAATCGGGCAATCAACGGATATTCCGGTCCTAAAACACGTGTTCCCAACGTTTGTTTTAATCTTTGTGTAAAAAAATCGGCTGCAGCATCTAAAATTTGCGGTTCGTTGTGTTTCAGTGTGATGCTGATAAGGCGGACGTAGGGTGGATAGTTGAATTTTTGACGCTCAAGGAGTTGATGTTCAAACATGTTTTCAAACTGATTGCCGGCAGCAAAAACGATGGCGGGATGATGGGGCATAGAGGTTTGAATAACCACAACACCTTGTTTACCGGCTCTTCCGGCGCGCCCGCTCACTTGTGCGATGGTTTGAAAACTGCGTTCAAAAGCCCGAAAATCGGGATAGGCAACCAATTGGTCGGCATTTAAAATTCCGACTAAACTTACATTGCTGAAATCCAATCCTTTGGTAACCATTTGTGTGCCGATGAGAATGTCGGTTTTGCGTTGTTCAAAATTTTTAATGATGTCGAAATGAGCATGTTTGCCTCGCGTGGTATCTAAATCCATGCGTTCGATTTGCGCTTCGGGAAAGATGATTTTGAGATCGTCTTCTACTTTTTCAGTTCCAAAACTTTCCATTTTCAAAGCAGAGCTGCCACATTGCGGACAAACAGATGGAACGGGAAGATGATACCCGCAATAATGACAACGTAACTGATTGTCGTACTTGTGATAAACCAACATTACATCGCAGTTTTTGCACTCCGGAGTCCAATCACACACTTCGCACGTAATTCGTGGAGCAAAACCACGCCTATTGTGGAATAAAATCACTTGTTCTTTGTTTTTCAATGCGTTTTCAATGCGATCGATGAGCTCAATGGAAAAATTGGCACGTAAATTTTTTTGACGTTTTTCGTGTCGCATATCCACGATACGCATTTCGGGCAAAGGTAAATCGGAATAGCGTGTTAAAATTTGTGCAAAACCGTATTTTCCGGTTAGTGCCTTGTACCAACTTTCCAACGAAGGTGTTGCTGTTCCCAACAATGTTTTGGCATTGTGAATTTTAGCCAACATCAAGGCTGCATCGCGTGCATGATAACGTGGTGCCGGATCGTATTGCTTGTAGGAAGTGTCATGTTCTTCATCTACAATGATTAAACCCAAATTTTCGTATGGTAAAAATAGGGCGGAACGTGCTCCTAAAATCAGTTGATATTTTTTGCCATCGGGACTGTTGCCTGCAACGCGGTTCCAAATTTCGACCCGTTCAAATTCGTTGAAACGTGAGTGATAAATGCCGACATCATTACCGAAATATTTTCGTAAACGATTGATAATATGTTCTGTAAGTCCAATTTCAGGCAGCAGGTACAAAACCTGTTTTCCCGTTTTCATCACTTCGGCAGCCAATTTGATATAAATTTCCGTTTTTCCGCTTGAAGTGATGCCGTGTAATAAAACAGTGTTGACGGTCTCGAATTTTTGTTGAATGATGTCGAAGGTATTTTGTTGTTTTTCATTGAATTGAATATCTTCAACGTTGGCGGTTTCCGAACCGTCAACCAAACGACTGACGATGCGTTCTCCTTGCTCAAAAATTCCTTTGTTAATCAATGGATTTAGTGCTGCTGTGGTGGCATTGGCTTTTTTTAAGACTTCCGTTTGCGACAGCCATTCGGCTTCCATTCCGTTGAAACCTCGCATCGACAGATAAGCCATCAGCACTTCCAATTGCTTGTATGCACGTTTTTCCAACTGGTCGTACACCTGTTTGAGAGCGGCATCGGAGCGATAATTTTCTGACAACAAAATGGCTCGCTCTTTTTTGGGACGAAAACGTTCTTGAATCTCCTCTTCAGGTAAAACAACCCCTTTCTCAATCAACGATTTAATCAACGGCATGACTTTCAATCGATCAACGATGTTGGAGACATCAGTCAAAGTGAGCACCTTTTGAAAATCCAACGCCTCGGCAATGAGAAATTCTTTTTCGTTGAGATGGGTGAAATCGCCGTCAAACAGCGGATTTATAATGATTTTTGTTTCGCTGGCTAATTTCAAGGCAGAAGGCAATGCTGCATTCATCACTTCGCCAACACAACACATATAATAATCGGCAATCCATTCCCAAAATTGAAATTGCGTCTCGTTCACCATAGGTTGTTCATCCAAAATGGTACCTAACAATTTGACCTCTTTTCGGTCGGGCATAGTTTCATGTACACGCCGAACCAATCCTGAATACAATTTGTTTTTTCCAAACGGAACAACGACACGCTGACCGACTTCAATCGTTTCATTCATCGAAAATGGCACGCGATAGGTGAAATATCCGCTCAAGCGAAGTGGTAAAAGAATGTCGGCAAAAAGAGTGGTGCGTTCCATTTTTGGATGAGATTATAGATGAAAGATGATGGAGAAAATAAGGCTTTTAAAAAGGATTAGATTTTTCTAAAGTTTCAAATAGAAGTTCAAAAGTTATAGATTTCAAATATTATGTATGATTATCGATAGTTGATAATGTATTGTTGGAAACATTCGCTTAATTATAAATAATTCAATTTTTGTTCCAAAAGTTGTTCCAACTCTTCCATTGTTCCATTGTTATCGATTTGAATATCTGCCATTTCGATACATTTTTTCAAATTCTGTTTGTTGGGATCGGTGGCAGTAAATTCGGTTTGTTCGTCTTTTTGAAATTTTTCAAACGAAATATGGTCGGTTTCCGATCCTCGCATAACGGCACGTTCGTAACGGATACGGATGTCGGCATCAACGGAAATAAGTATAAAATTCTCCTTTTTTCGCAACGACACCACTTCTCCCGGGGTGCGAATGCTTTCGATAATAGCGTTTTCTCCGTTGATGTGTGCCTCGTCAAACAAGCAGTCGATAATGTAGGAAGGAGTATGTTTTGCACGTAAATCGTTGGCTACCACGACCATATTATCGCGATTGACTTCCAAACCGCGACGAACAATTTCGCGACTGATGAAAGCACGTACTGAATAGTGTTTGAATCCTTTTTTGTGTACCAAAAAATCGACAATAGTGCCTTTTCCGGCTCCCAATGTTCCTGTTATTCCTATGATTTTCATTGATTTAATAATTCTTTGTGAACACAGAATTTATGATTGACGCATCGTTTTCCACGCGTTGATTAATCCGTTGGTGGAAACATCGTGTGTGGTGATCTCTTCGGCGTTTTCTAACTCCGGTAAAATTTTCTTAGCCAACTCTTTACCTAACTCAACCCCAAATTGATCAAAACTGTAAATATTCCAAATAATTCCTTGAACAAAGGTGCAATGTTCGAATAAAGCAACCAACATTCCTAACATTTCTGGTGTTAATTTTTTGTAAATCATAGAAATAGATGGTTTATCGCCTTCGAAAACTTTGTGTGGTAGCAATTTTTTAATTTCCTCTTTGGAGTAATTTTTTGCTTTTAATTCAGCCTCAACGGTCTCTTCATCTTTGCCGTTCATCAACGCTTCTGTTTGAGCAAAGAAATTAGATAACAATATTTTATGATGGTTTTCCAAATCGTTTAGCGGTAGGGCAGGAGCCATGAAAATGGCTAATGAGCTGACCGTTCCTTGATGCAACAATTGATAAAACGAATGTTGTCCATTGGTGCCGGGTTCGCCCCAAATAATCGGACTCGTTTGATAATTTATGAGTTCTCCGTTACGATCGACATATTTACCGTTACTTTCCATAATAAGTTGTTGCAAATATGCCGGAAAACGTTCTAAATATTGGTCGTAAGGTAAAATTGTCTCTACCTGATAGTTGTGGAAGTTGATGTACCAAATGCCCAACAATGCCAGCACCACCGGAATGTTTTTTTCAAATGGTGTTGTGCGAAAATGTTCGTCCATCATAGCTCCGCCTTGCAACATTTTTTCAAAATTCTCGAATCCGACATAGCAGGCAATAGAAAGTCCGACAGCCGACCACATTGAGTAG
>JAQUSR010000034.1 GCA_028710155.1 Bacteroidales bacterium
TTCTTCTTCTTGATTGATTCGAAAACCGTTCAAACAACGCGTTAAAAAAACAAAATAAACAATGCTCCCCATTTTTAAGCAGCAACAAAAAAACTATTGATTAAATAGCAGAAAAATTGAAGGAAAAGCTACAGCAACCGACCGGCTAATTGGGTTAGCTTTTGGCGTTGCAATGATTATTTTAGTCGAAAATATCGCTCGCTTCTATAACCATAAATGGTTACGACTAAAAAGCAAATCCACGGCAAAATGAACGAAAAATTCACTGCCGGCAAAAATCCGACTTGTTGTAAATCGATAATGGAACCTTGTATCGGCGGCATCAAAGCTCCGCCTACAATTGCCATCACTAAAAAGGCAGCTCCCAACGTAGTGTCTTGATTTACTTTCTCTAAAGCAATTCCATAAATGGTGGGAAACATGAGCGACATGAAGGAAGAAACAGCCACCAAACAATACAAACCCAACATACCTTCTATTAAAATGGTACCGGTTGTAGCAAGCATGGCGCCAAAGCCGAAAAACATCAACAAACGGCGGGCATTGACAAATCGCATCAAAAAAGTACTGATAAATCGACTGCAAAGAAACATGCCCATCGCCACAATATTATACATTTGAGCAGTTGATTTTGTCAATCCGATATTTTCGGCATATTGAATGATAAACGTCCAACACATGATTTGAGCAGCTACATAAAACATCTGAGCCACAACACCTTCACGATAGATTTTATTTTTAAATAATCGACCGATAGAATCGCCCAAATGAATTTTTTCGTGCGATTGTGTTTGTGGCATTTTCACGCAAGCAATGACAACGAACACCACAAGAACGATTAATCCTAAAGCCACGTAAGGATTACGAATAATCATCAAATCGTGATCGCGAATCACAGCTTTAGAGGCTTCGTCTAAAGTCGGGAAAATCAAATTGCCCAAAGCATCGCGCTTATCCGATTCTAAAGAAGCCAACACCAATTTTGAAGCCACAAACATACCCAAGAGCGATCCCATCGGATTGAAGGCTTGTGCCAAATTCAACCGTCGCGTTGAGGTCTCTTTGCTGCCTAACGAAAGAATATACGGATTGGCGGTGGTTTCCAAAAAAGCAAGTCCAAAAGTCAAGATATAGAGCGAGATACAGAAAAAACTGAATTGTTGAAATTCGGCTGCCGGAATAAATAAAAACGCGCCTACTGCATATAATCCCAACCCCAGCAAAATGCTTTTTTTGTAGCTAAAACGTTGTACAAAAAGGGCGGCAGGAATTGCCATGGTTGCATAACCGCCATAAAAAGCAAACTGAATCAAAGAGGCTTTGGCTGCCGAAATTTCCATCAAAGTTTGAAACGCCGCCACCATCGGATTGGTGATGTCGTTGGCAAATCCCCACAACGCAAATAAGCTGGTAATCAGAATGAAAGGGATGAGATATTTTTTTTCGACCAATTGGGGTGATTGATTTTGGGACATAAAAATGATTTTGAATAAAAAGTTTAAATGAATGTGATTTTGTCAGAAGTTGAAATTTCGTTGGATGTAAGAGCCTGAATTAGAATATTTCCAATAGCAGTAGCTTCAACAGCTCCGATTTTTATTCGACATCCTGTAATTTCGGCAGTCAGTTGATTCAACAATCTATTTTTGGTGCCGCCTCCCACAATGTGGATAGTTTTGATTTTTTTACCGGTGCAATGTTCTAATTCCAATCTAACTTGTTGATATTTTGTTGCTAACGATAAACAAACAGAACGCACTAAATCTCCTTTTTCGGTAAGCGGAGCCTTGTTTTGTTCTATAAAATAATCGTTGATGGCTTTTTTCATGCTGATAGGATTGGTAAAACGAGCATCCTCGACATCAAAAATTTGCGAACAAGACGATTTTTCGGCTGCATTAATCAACGATTCATAATCAACGGTTTCTCCTTGTTGTTGAAAATCTTTGAGAAGCGATTGCAGTAGCCATAATCCGGTAATATTTTTTAGAAATCGAATTTTTCCGAAAACGGTTCCCTCGTTGGTAAATCCGGCTTGCAAAGCAGCGTTGGTTTGAATGGGTTGATCGACTTGAACGCCCATAAGCGACCATGTTCCCGAACTGATAAAAGCGCTGTCTTCTTCAATTTCGTTGATGGCAGCAATGGCACTTGCAGTATCGTGCGATCCGACAGCTACCACATTTAAATTCCCTCCGACCTCTGAAACAATTTCTGGTAATAATTGGCCTAAAATTGTTGTCGGAAACACGATGGGTTGCATCCAATGTAGAGGAATTTGCAAACGTTCAAAAATCGTTGTTTCCCACTGTTTTGTTTGCGAATTGAGCAATTGCGATGTGGAGGCGATGGTGTATTCGTTAGCAGCGATGCCCGTCAAAAAGAAGTTGAGTAAATCGGGCATAAACAGTAATTTATCGGCAATTTTCAGTAATGATTCGTTATGTAATACATCGCTAAAAAGTTGAAATACTGTATTAATAGGTAGAAATTGGTTGCTTGCCAAAGCAAAAAGTTCCTCTTTGGAAATGCGTTGAAACGCTGTTTCCATAACGCCGTCGGTTCGATGATCGCGATAGCAAACGGGATTGGAAATTAAGTTTCCGTTTTTATCCAACAATCCATAATCAACGCCCCAAGTGTCAATACCAAGACTTTGAATGGTATTTCCATATTTGGCAAAGGCTTTGTGCAAACCCACTTTTAGCTCTTCAAAAAGCGATAAGAAATCCCAATAAATATGTTGATGTAAGCGAATTTGTCGATTAGGAAATCGGTGAATTTCATCCAATTGCAACTGTTTGTGGTTCAAATTTCCAACGATAATACGTCCGCTTCCGGCACCGAAATCTGCTGCAAGGTATCGCATTACTTCCGCTTTTTCAAATGATTATTTTGTTTTTTTTCCTAAAATGTAGATTTCTAAATCTTCAATTTCTTGAGGAGTCAGCAGGGTATAGTTCATGCCGCTTTGAATCATAATTCGGCAAGCCATTTCAAAGAAAACCGCTTTTTCAAAAGCACTTTCAAAGTCTTTGGCAGCCACCACTTGACCATGTTTGGAGAGCAAACAGGCATCATGATTTACTAACGCATGAATGACGGCTTGAGCCAACTCGATGGAGCCCGGACGATAGTAAGGAATGATCGGAATTTTGGTTCCAATATGGCACGGTATTTCGGCACTAACATTGAAATTGGTGGGCTTTTCTTTCATGCAGGCAATTGCTGTGGCATATTGCGATTGAAAATGCAAGACCACATTCACATCGGAACGCTCGCGTAAAACGCCTAAATGAAAACCGTGTTCCATCGAAGGTTTGATGCCGTTTTTTGTAGTTCCGGTGGCTAGATCCAAAATAGCAATTTGTTCTTTTTTGATAGTGGGCAACCACGATCCCGTTCCCGAAATCAACACTTCGTTATCCACACGCCACGAAAGGTTGCCGCTGCTGCAAAGCATCAGCCGTTCATCGCCTGCACGATGAGCGGCTGCTAAAAATTGTTGAAAATGATTTTCTGTCATTATCACTTTATACCTTTTATTATTTATAGAGAGGTCCGTAATTGGCACAAGCCTTATAATCGGCAGCTTCCATATTTTCTGTTCCAAAAGCCGCCCACGAATGTGGTCTGAATATTTGTGTCGGATCTACGTTGTGCATGGTAATTGGAATACGTAGCATAGATGCTAATGTAATAATCTCTGCACCAACGTGTCCATGGACAGTAGTACCGTGGTTGGCACCCCAATTTGCCATGACTGAATAAACATCTTTGAACGATCCGACACCGGTTAAACGAGGAGCAAACCAAGTAGTAGGCCATGTTTTGTCGGTGCGTTCATCCAATTTTTGATGAACATCGTCAGGCAAAATACAGGTGTAACCCTCTGCTATTTGCAAAACCGGACCAATGCCGTCCACAATGTTCAATCGCAACATCGTGATAGGCATTTCTGCCAACGTTTTAAAGTGAGAGGAGAAACCGCCACCTCGAAAATATTCGTAATCGGCGCGACACCAATCTGTTGCTTTCAAACATGCTTGAATATCCTGATCGTTCATATTCCACCATTCTTTCATCACGCCATTACCTTTTTCGTCTTTGGCGGCGCCGGTTCCATCCATAGCGGTGGCTCCCGAGTTGATGAGGTGAATGATGCCGTCAGCGGCTTTTCCGGACAATGATTTTCCGGTTACACGTTGAATGGCATCGGGACTCCAATAGGTTCTAACATCGTGAAAACAAGGAGCTTTTCCTGTCAGTAGCGTTGCCAATAGCATAGATAATCCGTTGCAGGTATCGTTTTCGGTAGCAAATGCGAACGGAGCTTTTTTGCCGTTCCAATCGAAGGAGGAAGCCAAGAGTGATTCTGTAAAATCAGCATTAGGCAGCCAATCCGTCCACATGCGTTGTCCTTGAAAACCGCCTACGATGCCATTTCTTCCCAAAGATTCTTCTTTCCAACCCATTTCTGCCAACGTTGGATTGCCGTGCAAAATATCATTGACAATGATTGTAAATTTGGCTATAAATTCCCAATCTTTGTCCGGAGCAATCACTTTTGATTTGGTAATGACTTCCGGAAATTTTTTGCCTGCATTTTTATCAAAGCCCTCTTTACAATGGGTTTTAATCCATTGCAGCGCTTTTTCATATTCGGCATGGTCGTAAATTTCGAGAGAGATTCTTCGCAAAATCTCTGTCAAATCGACCCATTCGGCACGAAGTCCGAAATATTTTTGCATAACAGCAGCGTCGCAATACGATCCGGCGATTCCCATAGAAACGCCGCCCAAATTGACATACGCCTTATTTTTCATTTGACCGATGGCAATGGCACAACGAGCAAATTTAATTATTTTTTCGGCAACATCTGAAGGAATCGAAGTGTCGTTCATATCTTGAACGTCGTGTCCGTAAATCGAAAAAGCAGGCAATCCGCGCTGAGCATGAGCAGCCATAACTGCTGCTAAATAGACAGCTCCCGGACGTTCTGTTCCGTTGAAACCCCACACGGCTTTAATGGTTTTCGGATTCATATCAAAAGTCTCTGAACCATAACACCAGCAAGGTGTAACAGAGAGTGTTGCGACAATATTTTCTGTTTCAAATTGTTCGGCACATTGAGCCGCTTCGGCACCGCTTCCGATAGTACAATTTGAGATAACACATTGAACAGAAGTTCCGTCGTGATATTTTAAAGTAGAAGTTATCAAACGAGCAGCAGCTTTAGCCATA
Organism: Bacteroidales bacterium; assembly: GCA_028710155.1. Taxonomy (GTDB): domain Bacteria; phylum Bacteroidota; class Bacteroidia; order Bacteroidales; family WRLA01; genus WRLA01. The sequence goes on from JAQUSR010000034.1 coordinate 5,245, forward strand.
TTCATCGTTTGTTCTTCCAAACTTTCGCGAACACCGCCCCAGCGTCCATCAATAGTAGGACGAATTCCAATTTTGGGATAATTTGATTTCATTAAAATTTAAAAAAGTTTTTTATTAGTTAGTGGATAGTATTTACATTAATTATCTTTTTTCGCTGATTTACGCGATTTTCGTTCTTGTAGTCGTTGCATGATGACATAAAACGCCGGCACGAACAATGTTCCTAACAAGGTACAAAGAATCATTCCGAAAAATACGGCTGTTCCCAACGAAACACGACTGGCAGCACCGGCTCCATTGGCGATGACTAATGGAAATACGCCTAAAATAAAGGCAAACGAAGTCATCAAAATGGGGCGCAGACGCACATTAGCGGCATCAATAGCTGATTTTTCGATCGATTCTCCCTTAGCACGATTTTCGCGGGCAAATTCGACAATCAAAATGGCATTTTTGGCGGCTAAAGCAATCAACAGAATCATACCGATTTGTGAATAGATACTCATCGAAAGTCCCATGATCAAATTACCCAAAATGGCACCTGCTAAAGCCAACGGAACACCTAATAGAACTGCAACGGGGCTGGTCCAACTTTCGTATTGTGCAGAAAGCACCAAGAAAATCAAAATGAACGCTAAAGCGTAGATAACTGCAGTGGATGATGACGCTCTTTTTTCTTGATACGACATAGATGTCCACTCGTAGCCAAATTGGTTGTTCAAGGTTTGATCCGACAATTGTTCCATCAGTGTCATGGCTTGTCCGGAGCTAAAACCTGCAGCGGAGTTGCCATTAATTTTGGCGGCCGGATAAAGGTTGTATCGAGTCACCGTTTCCGTTCCCAATTTTTCATTAATCGACACAAAAGAGCCAAACGGAACCATATTGCCATCGGCATTGCGAACATTCAATTTATAAATATCGTCTATTTTGGCGCGATTGATTGATTCTGCCATAATTTTCACCTGATAGATACGTCCGAATTTATTAAAATCGTTGACATACATAGTTCCAAAATAAGCAGTTAATGTTTTAAAAACATCGCTCAAAGAGAGTTTTTGATTTTTTACTTTATCGCGATCAATATCTAAATATAGTTGAGGAACAGATGCGCGGAAGGTAGAAAACAGATGGCTTAATCCTTCGGTTTGGTTCCCTTTTAGAGATAACTCGTCGGTCATATTTTGGAGTTCTGTAAATCCTACATTGCCTTTATCTTGAAGCATAAATTCAAATCCGTCTGAAGTTCCTAAACCGCTGATAGCGGGTGGTAAAAAGGTAATCACCGATGCTTCATCATAAGCACTTGCCTCCATCATAATTTTTTGGGCAAGAAAATCCGCTTTGTTTTCTTTCTCCGGACGTTCATCCCAATCTTTCAACACGATGTAGGAAACCATTTGATTGGAAATTGTGGTATTTTCCAAAGCTGAAAATCCGATAATATTAATGTAAGATTCAATTTCCGGCATTTTTGCAAAAATTGAATCCAAATTCTTGGCATACAAAACAGTTCGTTCCATAGCTGCACCATCAGGCAATTGGGAGACTACCATTAAATAACCTTGATCTTCAGTCGGAATAAATGAAGAGGGCATTTTAACAAAACCAAAGATGGTTAATATTCCCAAAATGATGAAAACGACTACCGTCATACCAATTTTTCGAACAAATCCGGAAACGGCTGCATTGTAAACATTCTGAAATTTTCCAAAACCTTTATTGAAATATTTATAGATGAAAAATTTCGATTCTTTGGGTTTACGCAAAATCATGGCACACATGGAAGGGCTCAATGTCAACGCATTGATGGCACTAAATACGGTTGAAGCGGCAATAGTAATAGCAAATTGTTGAAACAATTGACCGGTGATGCCGCCCATAAAAGCAGTCGGAATAAACACGGATAACAACACTAAGGTTGTAGCAACGATGGGACCGGTTACCTCTTTCATGGCTAAAATAGCAGCTTCTTTAGGCTCCATTCCCTCTTCCAAATGTCGTGATGTATTTTCAACCACCACGATGGCATCATCCACTACAATACCGATGGCAAGAATCAATCCAAACAATGTCAACATATTGATGGAAAAGCCCATGGCTGCCATCACCAAAAACGTTCCTACAATAGACACCGGAATGGTGATTGCCGGAATCAGCGTTGACCGCCAATCTTGCAAAAAGAGTAAAATCACCAAGATCACTAAAACAAAAGCGATGAACAACGTTTCATAAACTTCGTCAATAGAAGCTGTTACAAAACGTGTATTATCCAATGCGATTTGATACTGCAATTTAGGCGGGAAATTTTTGCTTAACTGTTCCATTTTTGCTTTGGCTGCCTCTGCCAATTCCAAAGCATTGGCTCCCGGCAACTGAAAAACTTGAATAACACAGGTTTGGCGTCCGTTCAGCGTTGCATCTAACGTATATCCTTTAGATGCCAATTCAACGCGTGCCACATCTTTCAACCGCAAAATACGGCCATCATCAAAACTTTTAATGATGGTGTTTTCAAATTCTTTGGGATCGCTAAACCGCCCTTGCGTGCTAAGTGTATATTGGAATTTCTGTCCTGAAGGAGCCGGATTTTCTCCAATTCGACCGGCAGCTACCTGAACATTTTGTTCCGATAATGCGCGTGAAATATCCAACGGTGTCAATCCACGAGCTTGCAACAAGTCGGGATCAAGCCAAACACGCATACTATAATCGTCTGCACCAAAAGTGGTAACATCGCCAACACCCGGCAACCGTTTTAATTCGTCAACTATATTTAAGTTGGCATAATTGTTCAAATAAAGGTTATCGAAACAATCGCCTTCCGAAGTTAATGAAATCATAACGACAAAGTCGGTTGATTTTTTCTTTGTGGTGATACCCAATCGGGTTACCTCTTCGGGAAGGCTCGATTCGGCAATAGCCACTCGATTTTGAACCAAAACCGTTGCCATATCGATATCCGTTCCCACTTCAAAGGTTACTGTAAGCGTATATGTTCCGGAACTTGAACTTACCGAAGACATATATAACATATCTTCGACACCATTCACTTGCTGTTCGATGGTTTGTCCAACGACTTCGGAAATTGTTTCGGCATCGGCACCCGAGTAATAGGCTGATACTTGAACCGTAGGCGGTGTGATTTCCGGATATTGTGCAATGGGCAATGATACCAACGAAACTAAACCCAATAGCACAATCACGATGGCTAAAACCGTGGCGAAGATGGGACGTTCTATGAAAAATTTTGACATTTTTAATTCGTTTTAAATTTAAAAAATAATGCTGCAATCCGATTATTTCTTTTTCGGATCCACTTTCATTCCATGACGAACGCGTAATAAACCGCTGACAATCACCAATTCGTCTTGTGTTAGATCAGATAAAATCACACGTTTGTTATCTTCTGTCAGCGATCCCATCTTCACATGACGCATCTCTACATAGTTGGAATCATTGACAACATAAATATATTTTCCCGATTGATCGCTTCCAATAGCTTCTTCAGGCACTAACAATGCCGTTGAATCGACTTGATAAGGCAATTTGATATTGACAAACATTCCGGAACGAATTTTTCCTTCATCATTTTTCAATTTTGCCCGCATTTTTATGGTACCTGTCGAAAGGTCGATGTTAGGATCGATGTAATCAATGACTCCATTGTTGTTAAAAGGCATATCGGGTCCTAAATTGACTAAAATATTTCCGAAATTTTGAGGACGAAAAACATCACCTTCAATATCGGATTTCAGATACTTTAAATAAGTGGCATCTTCCATATTGAAATAGACGTAAATCGGATTGTCGTCGTATAACGTTGCCAAAACATTGTTGCTACCCATCGAACCCACATAGTTGCCCAAATCAACCATTTTTTTGGAGATGCGACCCGAGCAAGGAGCTTTGACATAGCAATAGCTTAAATTTTGTTGTGCAATGCTCACTTTTGCTTTGGCGGCGCTCAGTTTGGCGGCTGCTTCGTCTCGCTCGGCTTGGCGTTGCAACACTTCCAATTCGCTGATGGCAGCACTTTTGGCAGCTTCGGTAACTCTTTGTAACGTTGTTTCTGCCAAGTTCAACTGTGCTTCTGCTACTTTTTGATTGGCGTTGGCTGTTTCTAAATCGTCTTCAAAAGGTTTAGGATCAATAACAAAGAGAACTTGGTCTTTTTGTACATGATCGCCTTCCACAAAGTTAATGGATTGTAAAAATCCGGAAACACGAGCCACTAATTCGACTGTTTGAATGGCAGAAGTATATCCGGGGTAAGTTAATGAAGTGGTTACACTTTCAATAGTTGGTTGCATAACGGTTACTTGAGGAGCAGCCGCTTCTTTTACCTCTTTGTTACCACAACTGAACAAACTCAGCGCTATAACTCCTACAATAAGAATGATACATGATTTTTTCATCGATATAATTTTTTTGATTTTTTGACTAAACATGAAATATGACGGAATTTTATTTTTTATTTTGATCGGCATCGAAATCCCAACCGCCGCCGAGTGCTTTGTAAAGATCGGTTAAATATCCGAAAACAAGTCCTTGATTTTGAACATGTTGATCGGCATAATTTAGCATATCGCGTTGCGCATCCAATACGTTTTGAAAATTGGTTAATCCGTTTTTGTATAAATCCATGGCTAACGACAACGTTTTAGTGGCAGCTTCTACCGTTTTTAAGGAGGCGTTGCGGCCGACTACGCTTTTATCATAGCAAACCAAAGCATTATCCACCTCTTTCATGGCATCCAATACTACATTTTGATAGTTGTATTGCATCTCTTGCACCAAAATTTTCTGCATTTTTTTGTTTTGGTTGTAATACATTCCGTTGAAAAAATCCCAACGCAATGCCGGCGTGATGCTCCACAACATATTGGATTGACCAAAGAAATCTTCAAATTTTTCGGATATAAAACCGAAGTTGCCATTGATATACAATTTGGGAAGCATTTGTGAAGTGGCAACGCCCGACATGGCTGCTTGAGCCATCAACATGCGCTCTGCTTTACGAATATCGGGACGGCGACGCACTACATCCATCGGAATGCCGTAAGCCATGCCGACGGGTTCGTCCGGCAAAACACCTATCATTCCAATTTCGCTCCGCAGTTTCCACGGATATTCGCCCAACAAAGCACCCAAAACATTGATTCTAACTAAAATGTTAGCTTCATGATAGGGAATCATGCCTTCGGTGTTGGCCAATAAACTTTTAGCTTGTTGAACATCCAAATCGGAAACCAAACCGGCACGAAACCGAGCTTCCGACATATTCAACACTTCCGTTTGCGAAAGGACGTTGGATTGTGTTACCTGTAACCGCATTTGTTCCATCCGAATATCGAAATAGACGGAGGCGATGCCTGCTATGAGAGATGTCATCACAGCGTTATAATCTTCTTGGGCGGCATAGAAACTCTCTTTTTGCGATTTGGCGGTATTGCGAATTCGACCAAAAACATCTATTTCCCAACTCATTCCGGCTTCCAATCCGCTGAAATTGTATCGAGTGTCGGCTCCCGATTGTGCGAAACTTGTTTTCCCGGGAGAATAAGAGAAGGTGGCATTCAATTGTGGATAGTAGTTCGATTGAACCATTCGCAACGAGGCTTTAGCTTCATCAATACGTTGCAACGCCATTTGTGCATTCAAGTTAGAAACAGTGGCGCGTTCGATGAGGTTGTTCAAAACAGGGTCATTGAATAATGTCCACCACGTTTTCAAGGCTTCAACATCAGTCGTTGATGCTACATCCGATGTTTCCCATGTAGCGGGCATTTCGGGTAGTTGAGGTTGAACTTTTTGAGCATGAAGAAAAAATGGAAACAATAACAACAATAATAAAAGGGTCAATAATTGAATCTTCATTGTATAGATATTTTTTTTGAAGTGTATAATCAATTTTATATCAAAGTTATAGGCTGACGAGTGTACCAATTTCTTCGCCACGAATCACTTTCGATAGATTATCTTTTTGGTTCATATCGAAAACATAAATTGGAAGATGATTTTCGCGACAAAGTGTAAAGGCAGTCAAATCCATGATTTTCAGTCCTTTTTTGTAAGCCTCATCAAAAGAGACTTGAGAATATTTAGTAGCAGACGGATCTTTTTCCGGATCAGCGGTATAAACACCATCCACGCGTGTACCTTTTAATAATATATCGGCTTCGATTTCAATACCGCGAAGGGCTGCTGCCGAATCGGTAGTAAAATATGGATTGCCGGTGCCGCCGCTAATAATAATAATGTATCCTGCATTGAGGGCTTCGATGGCTTTAAATTTTGACATTTTTTCTGCGACGGGATTGATTTCCAAACCACCGAATATTTTTGCTTTCAAGCCCTTGGCTTGCAATGCACCTTGAATTGCCATGCTGTTGATGACGGTTGCCAGCATACCCATATAGTCGCCTTGCACGCGATCCATTCCTTTGGAAGAGCCTTGCCAACCGCGAAAGATGTTGCCGCCGCCCACAACAATGGCAATTTGAACGCCTTGTTGATACGCGGTTGCGATTTCGTCTGCATATTGGTTTAAAATGAACGGATCGATAGTATCTTTTCCGTTATTTTGTAGCGATTCGCCACTCAATTTTAATAAAATTCGTTGATATTTCATAATCATTATTTTATAATCGGAATCCTAAATTAAAAAAGGCACCAAAGTCGAGATTGTTGCCGCCCATTACAGTGATGCTGATAGGACCAATGAAACTGTTATAGCTATATGTTAAGCCACAACCGAGAATCATATCTGTAACATTTACAATTTCTTTAAAATCATCTTCAATATCGCCGGCATTAAAAGAGGCAACCACAAAATGTTTATTTTTATAAACATTAAATTGAGCATCAAGCCCCACGCGATAGCCTATATTGCCAGAACGTTGCAAATTATTCAAACCGATAAACGGAATAGCTCCTGAAATCATACTATATTTTGAACAGCCGCCCATCAAGGCTTTATATTGCGGATGAGGTGCCATTTCCCAACCTGTTGAAGCCACAACGCCTGTAACATTAGGACGAAGAGAAAATAGTTTTGAGAAACGAAACGAAGTATTAAAATCGAACGACCCGAACCAATAAAGATGAGATGATGCTTTAGAAAGTGATTGAATAGCTTTAACATTTAAATCGAAATAGGAGCCTTTTACGGGAAAATGGAGCGTGTTTCGAGTATCTAATCGGGCGGCAAAAACGCCGTTGATACTGACACTATTAATATCTTTGATAGGGAAATAGGTGGTTACGGCATGTAATCCGGAATATTCCAATTGGGCACCCAGTTCTAATTCAATGAAAGATTTATAAATTGATTTAACAAAAGGTGTAAATTGTAGATCTGTAACACGAATTTCTTCTTTTTTATATTGTTCTTCATAATTGTAAAAGTTGACAATATTGAAATCGAGGGCTAATCCCGGACCGGGCGCCAAGCCCCAGTTGATCCAATAATCGCCGCGAAATTTAATATTATCGCCTAGAGCTAAAATCAGGTTAGCTTTTGATTCGGGAAAAATCCAATTTCGGAACGAAGCCTTCAAATTGATCGCTGTTTTGTAGTCGCTATCGAAATGAATGCCGGCACTTAAAATTCGGGAGCTGGCTTCTTGAATGGATAATCGCAAAATGGCACTATTTTCGCCGACGGGAAGAAATTCGTAGCGTATCAGTGAGAAGAATTTGGTGCCGTGTAGTGATCGCACCCACTGTTCAACATCCGATACTCGTACCAATCCGGGTGTTTTGAAAGTTTTATAACCTTCGAGCAGTTTCTTTTCAATACGATCTAAGCCCAAATATTCAACATCTTCTACATAGATATATTCCAACGGAATAATGTTTCGATCTTTTTTGACTTGTGGAGCAATGTCGTTCAACGAATCGGCTAACGCTTTAAGTTGCGGAAAAAATTTGCGTGCCATTGCCTCACCGTGTTGAATCAGCGAATCGGCACTATTAAAACTTAAAATTCCATAATCAGAAATATCGGGATGAATGTAAATATCGGTAGCTGCTTCTGCTTGATATTGCGCCTCTTTACTATGATAGCCAATAATTTGCATAATAGCGCCGGTCATACTTTCCAACTCTTCATCGGAAACATTAGATGATTGGACATCAGATCCGATGATGATATCTGCACCCATGGCACGAACATCCATCACGGGATAATTATTGACAACGCCGCCATCTACCATTCTGTTACCTTGATAATCCACCGAAGTGAAAAAACCGGGTATTGCCATACTGGTTCGCATTGCAAAAGCTAAATTACCGCTGTTCAACACTTCCGATTCACCGGTTCTAATGTTGGTTCCAATACACAAAAAAGGCGTTTGTAATTGATTGAAGTCACGAATACGAAATACCGGCGTACATAATTTGGAAAAAAGCCACGTTACCTCTTGAGCCTCAATGACACCTGCCGGCATCATAAATTTTTTCGACCGCAACGGAAAATTAACAAAAAATGATTCATCAGTTCCTTTTTCACTAATATTCAAATGATCACGACTAAAACGATCGTAAATTAGTTGATCCCAATCTTGTGTTTTGACCATTTGTTCAATAAATTCGACACTATAACCCATGGCATACAATCCACCGATGATGGATCCCATGCTTGTTCCTCCGATATAATCAGGTTGAATACCTGCTTCTTCCAACACTTTCAATACACCAATATGTGCTAAACCTTTGGCTCCTCCCCCACTCAAAACCAAACCAATTGTAGGACGTTGGTTCTTTTTTGGAGAATGCATTGAAGAATTTTGAGCCTTAGTTGAAGTATGAGATGCTAACGTTAGTATTAAAAAGAAAAAAAAGAGCGATTTTTGCACAATAATAAATTTATTAATCTAAGATAGTATAGCTTTACTTTTTTAAAAATTCACTTTGCAAAATTAAAATATTTTGGGTTAGTCGGTTCCTTTTCAAATATTTTTTTCTAACTTTGCAAATACGATTACTTTTGTGGCCATTATTCATTAATAACTTGAAAAATATGCCTAAATACGACACTTGTTTCTTTGAACGCTATGCCAAAATTTCGTTGGAAACACTTATAGGACCTAAATATGCTCAATTGATGAACAAAGACCGTCCCGATTTGCAGGATTTAAAACACAGCATTGGCATCGAAGTAACGCGTGCCATCCGCGAAGATAAAAATGTAGCCCAAGCATTGGTTGACGAAATGAAAGGTATCGACACACCGAAAAATCGTTTTGAAAAGCCGGCAGCTGATTTTCTTCCTTACACTTTTGGACTGAATAAAGCATTCAACGTTGGAGCGATGGAATATGATTATTGGAATTTGGCTTTGCCTTTACAACGAATGCTAAAAAGCAAAATCGAAAAAGTAGGTAACGGTTTTTACGGATCATTTCGTGAATTTGGTTTGTATGTGTTTTCAAAAGACGATATGTCGGCAGAAGAAATTCAAACAGCTATGAATTATACTATTGAATTACAACAATATCAAACGCTTCAATACCATTTTTTATTCATTTCTCAAATTCAAGAATTGAGCGTTTGCCATTTACAACAACACACTATTCAATCGTTCACCATTGAAACGGATCAAGCTCATCAATTTTATGAAAAGGCTTTACGGAATAATTAAGCACTTGTTGAGTAAATTTTGAGTTATAAAAAACCTGTAAAGTATATTTAGGATTGGATAAACACCTGTTTCCTTGAATTTTTTGGCACAACAATCATTGATTTCTATTAAAACTTACACAACAACACACTATTTTTCAATTCATAAAAAACACAAAATTTAATACCTATTTTATTACATTTGCACCCGTCAACGAAAATAAAATAAATATAAATAAAATATTAATTATCAATAAAATGATTACAAACAATTTTGTAAAACGTCACAACGGTCCGCGCGAAAACGAACTGCAAAAGATGTGTGAAGTGATGGGTGTCAAATCAATAGATCAACTGATTGACGAAACCATTCCGGCTTCCATTCGTTTGAAAAAACCTTTGGATATGCCTGCCGGCATCAACGAATTTGAAATGATGAACCTGCTCAAATCGCTTGCCTCTAAAAATAAAATTTTCAGAAGCTATATCGGAATGGGTTATTATGGAACCATCACACCGGGTGTCATTCAACGCAATATCCTTGAAAATCCGGGTTGGTACACCTCCTACACTCCCTATCAAGCAGAAATTTCTCAAGGTCGGCTCGAAGCCTTGTTGAACTTCCAAACCATGGTTTGCGACCTGACAGCCATGCCTTTATCCAACTGCTCTTTGTTAGACGAAGGAACCGCTGCCGCCGAAGCTATGATTATGGCTTTCAACGCTCGTCCACGCCAAGCCGTTAAAGCCGGTGCCAACAAATTTTTCGTTGCTGAAAACATTTTCCCGCAAACCATCGACGTTATGAAAACCCGCTCGAACCCGCTGGGTATCGAACTCGTTTTCGGAAATCCGTTTGAAGTCGAATTTGATGAAACATTTTACGGAGCTATCGTTCAATATCCCGATGCCGACGGTGCCGTTTGCGACTATCGCGAATTTGTAAAAAAAGCTCACGACAAAGGAATTTTGGCAGTTGTTACTACCGATTTGATGAGCTTAGCATTATTAACACCTCCGGGAGAATGGGGTGCCGACATCGTTGTTGGTTCAGCCCAACGTTTCGGTTTGCCAATGGGTTTCGGTGGTCCTCATACCGCTTTCTTAGCCTCTTCGCAAGCTTTCTTGAGAAATATGCCGGGACGCATCATCGGTATCACTAAAGATGCACAAGGCAACAAAGCCTATCGTATGGCTCTACAAACCCGCGAACAACATATCAAACGCGAAAAAGCCACTTCCAACATTTGCACCGCTCAAGCACTGATGGCAATTATGGCCGGTTTCTATGCCGCTTATCACGGTCAAAAAGGCATTCAACAAATTGCACGTCATATTAACATTTTAGCCGGCGTTTTAGCCAATGAAGCAAAAAAATATGGCTATCAACAACTCAATCAACAATTTTTCGATACCGTAAAACTGAGCGTTCCTGCCGGCATTACTGTGAAAAAAGTACAAGAAATCGCTTTGCAAAAAGAGATCAACTTACGCTATTTCAACGATGCCATCGGTATCAGCGTGGATGAAACCACTCAACTTTCCGACATTAACGATATTTTGAATATTCTGGCAACAGCAGCCGGAAAATCGTTTACCGCTTTCGTTTGCAACCCGACTGAATGTCAAAAAATTGAAACCGTCAGCAACGATTTTCGCAGAACATCCGACTATTTAGCCCATCCCGTTTTCAACAGCTATCACAGCGAAACCGACATGATGCGTTATATGAAGAAGTTGGAAAACAGAGATTTATCACTCAATCGCGCTATGATTCCGTTGGGATCATGCACCATGAAACTGAATGCAGCAACAGAAATGTTCCCGCTCAGCTTCCCCGAATTTGCCAATATGCACCCCTTCGTTCCAAGCGACCAAGCAGCCGGATATTTAGAGATGCTGCACGATTTGGAAAAAGATTTAGCCACCATCACCGGATTTGACGGCTGCTCGCTACAAGCCACTTCCGGCGCATCGGGCGAATACACCGGTTTGATGGTCATTCGTGCCTATCACCATTTCCACGGACATCAACACCGCAACATCTGCTTGATTCCATCCTCTGCTCACGGCACCAATCCCGCCTCGGCACACATGGCAGGCATGGAAATCGTTACCATCGGTTGCGACGATCACGGCAACATCAACGTTGACGAGTTGAGAACGCAAGCTGAAGCCCACAAAGATAACTTGTCGTGCTTGATGATTACCTATCCTTCCACCCACGGTGTTTTCGAAGAAAGCATTCTCGACATCGTCAAAATCATCCACGAAAATGGCGGTTTAGTATATATGGACGGTGCTAACATGAATGCACAAGTAGGTTTGACCAACCCCGGAACCATCGGTGCCGATGTTTGTCACCTCAATCTACATAAAACCTTTGCCATGCCTCACGGCGGCGGCGGACCGGGCGTAGGTCCCATCTGCACTGCTAAACACCTCACACCATTTCTTCCCGGAAATCCTGTAGTAAAAGTGGGTGGCGAACATGCCATTACAGGCGTTTCATCTGCTCCATTCGGTAGTGCTTTCATCACCACTATCGCCTATTCTTACATTAAAATGATGGGCGGCGAAGGATTGACAGAAGCTACCAAAATGGCAATAGCCAACGCTAACTATCTGTTATGCAGATTGAAAAACTCCTACAAAATTCTCTATACCGGAAAACAAGGTCGTTGCGCCCACGAAATGATTTTAGACTGCAACGAATTTCACCAAACCGCCGATGTTCCTGTTGGAGACATTGGTAAACGTTTGATGGACTATACATTCCACGCACCAACAGTAGCCTTCCCCGTTCATGGAACTTTGATGGTGGAACCTACTGAAAGTGAACCGTTGTTTGAATTAGACCGTTTTGCCGATGCTATGATTGCCATCCGCCAAGAGATGGATGACATTGCCAACGGAAAAGCCGACAAAGCAGACAATATGATCAAAAATGCACCACATACCGCTGCCATGATTTGTGCTACTGAATGGACACACCCCTACAGTCGCGAAGCCGCTGCTTTCCCTGTTGGCGTTCAACCGGAAGACAAATATTTTCCGGCAGTTACCCGCGTTGATGACGCCTTTGGCGACAGAAACTTGGTTTGCTGCTGCACGATAGATTAATCTATTGGATC
>JAQUSR010000185.1 GCA_028710155.1 Bacteroidales bacterium
TTTGTATGTTACAAAACATTTTCCTGAATCAGAAATCATTCGTGTTGAACGACTTCCCGACTTAACATTAAGTCTTGCCAACCAAAAATGCGATGCCATCGTCATTCATCGTGAAGAAGGTGTGTTATATTTACAATCTAATCTCGATTTTGCCTAGTTGGAAGAAGTATTATATAAAAGTACAGTTTCTGCAGCCTTTCCCAAAAACGATCAACAACAATTGTTATTGAAATTCAATGATTTTTTAAAACATATTAAAACGACCGGCCTTTATGACGAGATGTATCATCGATGGATCGATCAACCCGAAATTCCTGTGATGCCCGACATTGAAACTTCCGGAAAAAACGGAATTTTACGAATCGGAACAACGGGCGATTCTTTTCCGTTCAACTACGTAAAGGATGGAGAAACAGTCGGTTTTGAAATTGAATTGATGAAGCGTTTTGCCGCTTATATTGACCGAAAACCGGAATTGATTATATGTAATTTCGGGGGACTTTTAGCTTCACTTTCATCCGGAAAAATGGATGTGGTTGCCAGCGGTCTTGCCGTAACGGAAGAACGGCTCAAACAAGTCGATTTTGGAGATGCTTATTATGCTTCCAGTACAGGTGTAATTTGTCATAAAAAACATTTGCAAAATTCTCAAAGTTCTCAAAGTTCTATTCAAGAGGTTGATTTGGAAAAAGCTGATATTGCAGTGATTACAGGAACTACTTCCGAGTTTTTTATTCGCGAACATTATCCGAATGCAGGCATTCATTGTTTCGATGAATTGCTTGACGAAGTGGCAGCTTTACAAGGTGGCAAAGTGGATTATGTGTTTACAGCCTACTCGAATGCCCTCAATGTGGTCAAATACAATCCCGATTTGAAGGTTTTGCCGAAACATTATACCCATGAAGGAGCTGCTTTAGCGTTACCTAAAAATTCGGATTTAACAGAAAAAATTAATCAAATAATCCGAAAATTCAAAAAAGAAGGTGTGTTGGATGAAATGATTAATCGGTGGATGAACTCAAAATCAGATGGTTACGAAATACAACAAATACCCATTTCTGAAAATGAAAATGCACGGGTTTTGAAAATTGCCATCTCTTCCGGCCGCGAACCAATGGTTTTTGTACAAAACAATCAAATTGTAGGAATGGATATTGAACTATCTCAACGTATTGCTTATCAATTGGGTATGCGTGTTGAATTTGTTGATATGAAATTTTCTGCTTTGATTCCGGCATTAGTTTCAGGCAAAGCAGACATGATTGCATCCAATTTATCAGCTACAGCAGAACGTGCTAAAAGTGTTGATTTTTCAGATGAATATTTCAAAAATCCACAAGTTTTGATTACCAGAAAATTGGAGGGAAATGCTGAAAAAGAGCTTTCTTATTCTTGGTCGGATAAGGTGAAAGAAAGTTTTTACAATAACATCATCCTCGAAAAACGCTATTTACTGATTTTCAACGGACTGAAAGTAACATGTGTCATAACCTTGGTTTCGGTATTTTTAGGAACCTTATTAGGCGCTTTGATTTGTTTTTTGCGGATGCGACAAAATAGGATCATCTGCACTATTGCAAAAATATACATTGATTTATTTAGAGGCATACCGCAAGTGGTTTTGTTAATGCTTATGTTTTATGTGGTGTTTGCTTCGTCGAAAATTTCCGGCGAAACGGTTGCTTCCATCACCTTTGCGTTGAATTTTGCCGCTTATGTCTCCGAAATGTTTCGAACATCTATTATTAGCGTAGGGAAGGGGCAAACCGAAGCCGGTATCGCTATGGGGTTCAACAAAGTGAAAACATTCATCAACATAGTGTTACCACAAGCTGTTCAAAAAGTGCTACCTGTTTTTAAAGGTGAATTTATTTCATTGGTGAAAATGACCTCCATCGTAGGATACATCGCCGTTCAAGACTTGACCAAAGCCGGCGACATCATTCGCAGCCGTACCTTTGATGCCTTTTTTCCGTTGATTATGATCGCCATTTTATACTTCGTATTGGCTTGGATTTTAACACAATTACTGACTTTGGTTGAAATTAAAACAGCTCCGAAAAGGAATAAAAAAATAAAAATAAAATAACTGATATAATATGATAAAAGTAGAACATTTGTCTAAAACTTTCGGTGAATTATCCGTATTGAAAGACGTAACCACAGAAATTAAAAAAGGAGAAGTCATCTCTATTATTGGACCTTCAGGTACCGGAAAAAGTACGTTTTTGCGATGTCTCAATCTCTTGGAACGTCCTTCAGGCGGCAAAATTTGGATCGATGAAGCTGATATTTTAGATCCTAAAACCGATATAAATTTGATTCGGCAAAAAATGGGAATGGTGTTTCAAAATTTCAACCTGTTTGAACATCTTACCGTAATGGATAATTTGACGCTTGGTCCTATTAAATTATTGAAAAAGAGTAGAGAAGAAGCCGAAAAACGAGCTATGGAATTATTGTTGCAAGTGGGTTTGGCAGCCAAATACAACGCTTTTCCCGAAGAACTTTCGGGCGGTCAAAAACAGCGTGTTGCCATTGCACGGTGCCTTTCAATGAATCCAGAAATCATTCTTTTTGACGAACCTACATCTGCTCTCGATCCAACAATGGTGAGCGAAGTTTTAGGCGTTATTCGCCGCTTAGCGCAAGATGGAATGACCATGGCGATTGTTACCCATGAGATGAATTTCGCCAAAGATGTTTCTTCTCGAATTTTGTTTATGAACGAGGGAATTATTTACGAAGAAGGTACTCCGGAACAGATTTTTGAGCATCCAAAAAAGGAAAAAACACGTGCTTTTATTCATCAAATTCGTAATTTCCAATATCATATTGAAAACAACGCATTCGATTTTTATGCCATGAATGCCGAAATTTTGAAATTCTGCGAAAAGAATTTCTTCCCCATCAAAAAAACAAGAAATATCGGATTGATTATTGAAGAGATTTTGCAACTTTGTTTAAACAACGAAAAAGCAGCTGAAAGAAACGATATTTTGAAAAAAACTAATGGCATGGAAGTCATGATTTTGTATTCCGAGAAAGACAGTGAAACGGAAATTGTTTTTTCTGCTGATCAATCGTTTCAAAACATTTGCTACAAAACAGAAGATGACGATGGTTTAAGCATGATGATCATTGAAGGTTTAACCGAATCCATCAATGAATCCGTTACCGATAATCGCGTTGTAATGCGATTGAAGTTGAAAGAAAATTAATGACAATTATAAAAACTTCTTTTTGTGCTGAAGTTTGTTGAGTTGCACATCTTTTTTGAGAAAAAATTTCTCTTTCATACTTTGTTAATTATTTTCTCGTTATGAAAATTTATGAATCACTTTGAATGAATTATAAACATTTTTTATACATAATATTTTTTTTCATATCTTGTTTTTCAATGCAATCACAGCAACGAGCAGAGTTGTATGGTCGTGTTGTAGATACCAAAGGACAACCTATCGAATTAGCCAATGTAGCAGTGGTTGGAAAAGCAGGCGGTACCGTTACCGATATTAACGGTTCATTTTTAATGCCGGTGCGTGCGCTCGATACATTGATTGTAGCCGCTTCGCTTGTAGGCTATGAAAAACAACAAGATACGTTGATATTGAAAGCCGGAGAAAAACGCTCACACATTTTTGTATTGAAAGTTGCTGCCACTATGTTGGAAACAACAGTGATTGAAGATAAATCGGCACGCAGTACCA
>JAQUSR010000035.1 GCA_028710155.1 Bacteroidales bacterium
CCGCTTAGCTATTGGGGAGAACGTGTTGAAGGACACTATATGTTCCCGAAATTGGAAGGTGAAATTTCTAACTATATGACCTTCAGAGGTAGAAAAATGTTAGTTTGGAGTTTGAACAACTACCTCGGCTTAGCCAACGATCCCGAAGTACGACAAGCTGATGCTGAAGCCGCCGCCAAATTCGGAATGGCTTAACCGATGGGTGCACGTATGTTGAGCGGACACACCAAATATCACGAAGAGTTTGAACGTCAAGCTGCAGAGTTTGAGAAAAAAGAGGCTGCCTATCTGTTTAATTTTGGTTATCAAGGTATGGTCAGCATGGTGGATGCTTTGGTGGACAGAAACGACGTTATTGTATATGATGCTGAGTGTCACGCTTGTATGCTTGACGGAATGCGTCTGCATATCGGAAAACGTTTTCCATTTGCCCACAACGACATGGAAAATTTGGAGAAAAAACTCATTAATGCCAAAAAAGTTACCGATGTAACCGGTGGCGGAATCTTGGTAATGACAGAAGGCGTTTTCGGAATGTCGGGACAATTAGGCAATTTGAAAGGTATCACAGATTTAAAAGATAAATATAATTTTCGTTTGTTGATTGATGATGCTCACGGTTTTGGCGATATGGGAGCCACCGGTGCCGGCACCAGCGAACATTTCGGCGTAATGGACAAAGTTGATGTCTATTTTGCCACTTTCGCCAAATCAATGGCAGGAATCGGTGCATTTGTGGCTACAGACAAAAAAATCGTTGATTATCTTCGGTTTAATATGCGTTCGCAAGTCTATGCCAAATCGTTGCCGATGCCAATGACCATTGGTGCTTTGAAACGTTTGGAAATCATTCGCAGTGCCAAAGGAGACGAACTTCGTAAAAAATTATGGACAGTAGTTCATGCCCTGCAAGACGGTTTGAGAGCCGATGGTATTGAAATCGGTTCCACACAAGCACCTGTTACTCCGGTAGTTCTCAACGGAACTGAAAAAGCCGCTGTCAACCTCACGCACGACATTCGTAAAAACTACAACATTTTCTGCTCCATTGTTATCTATCCTGTAGTGCCGAAAGGAACGATTATCTTGCGACTCATTCCAACTGCCATTCATACGTTGGAAAATGTTGAATATACCGTCAACGCTTTCAAAGAAATTAAAAAGAAATTGGCTTCCGGTTATTACGACGAACAACCTTTTGCCAATTTGGACGAAATTTAATAGGAATAATATTAAAATACAATCCCGAAGCTTCATAGGTTCGGGATTTTTTATTGAACAGAAAAAGATTACTTTTGTACCTTCTTTTTTTGATCTTGCAAAATGTACAAGAAAAAACCGAATTTTTTATTTTGCCTCCTCATGGATATTTTGGGTGCTGCCACCTATTTGATTCCCGTTCTCGGCGAATGGGGCGATGCAATATGGGCACCGCTTTCAGCCCTCATTTTCTATTATTGTTTTGGTGGAAAAACCGGTCTTTTCGGCGCTTTTATCAATTTTGCAGAAGAAATCTTTCCGTTTACCGACTTTATCCCTTCATTTTGTTTGGGCTATTTTTGGGTACGCTATTGCGAAAAAAAAGCTGAATGATGATTCTATGAGTAGCATAACGCCAATTTTTTTGAAAGTAGTCAAAATTGTTTTTTGACAAAAAGTCAGGTTATAAAAAAGCTGTCCTTTAACAAAGGACAGCTTTTGATATAATTGCTGAAAACGATTTGTTATCGAATTATCAATTTTTGTGAAGTAATTCCTTGTTCTGTAACAACTTTCAAAAGGTAGATGCCGGCAGGAAAATCGTGCGTGGGCAGTTGCATCTCCGATTGATTAACAATAGGGAAGGAGGCAACGGTTTGTCCTACGATATTCATTACTTCGATAACGCGGATGTTGACATCGCAACGAATATTGATGAAATCTGTAGCAGGATTAGGATAAACAGAAATTGCTATGGCATCAGTTTCGTTAATAGCGTTTAAGCAGCCGGTTCCATCACCAACGATGGGTTCGAAATTGTTGCTGGAAATCCATTTTAAAACTTGCCATCCTTTTTCTGTGGCAATTTCGGTTGTGCTGGTCGCATTACCGGGGTTGGAACCATCACCATTTACTTCCAAAAAGAGAGCAGGATTTAAGCTACTATTAGGCAAACTCAAAAATAAACTGTCTAATGCACAGGCATCCAATAAATTTCCATCGCAGTAAATGAGTTCTAAATTAACGGCGTCAGGGCTGACCAAGAAAGATTCCAATTGATTATTGCGAATGCGAACACGTTCCAACAATGTTAGATGGCTTAAATTTAAGGAGCTGAGTTCGTTATTTTCCAAAAAAAGTTTTTCGAGTTGCAAATTTTGAGTGAGATCCAATTCCGTCAAACCATTTCCTTCTGCATCGAAGTAGCGGAGTTCGGTCATTTGACTAATATCGAAAGCACTGATATTTTGGTCGATGGCTTCCATTTGGTTGATGTTGCCATAAATTTTGGAGTAAGAGCCGGTTGTGGTAAATGAAACATTTGTCCAATCAGTGGAAATCGTTTTGGTAATATAGGCACCGTCTCCGGCATCAATCCAAATTTTTCCGGCTGATTCAGCGCGACTTAAAGATAGATTGATGTTTTGGTTGGCAGCTACAGTCATAGTGAGTACTGGTGTTCCCGCCGGAGGCTCGTCGATTAGTTCGCAACCGGTTCCATCTCCGACTATGGGTTGAAAGTTCTGACTGGAAACCCATTTCAAAACTTGCCAACCTTTATCTGTTGCAATAGTGGTGTGACTAGTCAAGTTACCCGGATTATCACCATCGCCGTTTACTTCCAAAACAATGGTAGGGTTGATAGAGCTGATAGGTAAACTGGTAAACAAACTATCCAAAGCACAAGCATTTAATTGATTACCGTCGCAATAGACGAGTTCCATATCAATAGCATTGGGGTTGATCAGCAATTTTGTCAGTTGATTTTGACGAGCATAGAGACGTTTCAAGATAGGACAATGGCTTAAATCCATTTCTGTGAGTTGGTTGTAGTTGAAATAGAGCTTCTCCATCAAATTGTTTTGAGAAAGATCTAATTCTGTTAGTCCGTTACCTTCAACATCCAAATATCGCAATTCGGTCATTTGTGACACATCAAAATGGCTGACGTTTTGGTTCAGTACTTCTAAATTTCGTAAACTACCATAAATTCTTACATAATTTCCAAGAGTTTGAATTGTGGTTACGCCAAACCAAGCATAAGTAACATACATTTGAGTGAAGTTGCCGTCACCGGCATCAATCCAAATGGGACCATCTTCGCCGGCACGTCCTAAGTCAAATTCAAAACTGACGTTGGGTTGAACAGTCATGGTTAGAAAAGGCGTTCCGGCAGGGGGAACATCTTGCGATTGTACGCTGAAAGGAATTGTTAATAATAACAACAATGTGAAGTAGTAAAAAACTTTTTTCATAAGTGTAATAAAATAATAAATAAAATAAGAGGGTGCAAAGTTATCCTTTTTTTTAAAAAAATCAGGTTTAAAAGATAAGGGCTTATTAAAAAATTTGGTGAGAAAGCATTGTGTTAGACAATGTGGCTTTTTTTCAGTGTTTATCAAATTTTTATAAGACCATTGTTAAAGGATTTATTTAACAAAAAGTGTATTTATTTTGTTGTCAATCATGTTGTCATTACATCAAACATCACTCATCAAAAAAAAAGCCCCTCTTTTTGGAAGAGGGACTTTCACAATTAAATATGATGAAAAAACAACTTTCACAATTTTACATCATACCGGGCATTCCGCCGCCCATTGGAGGCATTGCCGGTTGAGGTTTGTCTTCTTTATTTTCAACCACAACACATTCGGTGGTTAACAACATTCCGGTGATAGAGGCTGCGTTTTCCAAAGCTACACGCGTAACCTTAGTCGGGTCGATAACGCCGGTTTCAAACAAGTTTTCGTATTTTTCGGTTTGAGCATTGAAGCCGTAGTCGCCTTTTCCGCCTTTAACTTTTTGAACAACGATGCTGCCTTCGATACCTGCATTTTCAACAATTTGACGCATAGGTTCTTCCAAAGCTCTGCGTACGATGGCGATACCGGTGGTTTCGTCGTCGTTGGCACCTTTCATTTTGTCTAAAGCACTGATGGCACGGATGAAAGCTACACCACCGCCGGGGATGATACCCTCTTCAATAGCGGCACGCGTGGCGTTCAAAGCGTCTTCAAAACGGTCTTTTTTCTCTTTCATTTCCACTTCGCTGGTAGCTCCAACATAGATAACTGCTGCACCGCCTGCCAATTTTGCCAAACGTTCTTGCAATTTTTCTTTGTCATAGTCGCTGGTGGTAGATTCAATTTGAGCTTTGATTTGTTTTACGCGAGCTTGAATCATCTCTTTTTCGCCTTTACCGTTCACGATAGTGGTTTTGTCTTTATCGACATTCACTTTTTCGGCACGACCTAACAAATCCAATGTTACATCTTCCAATTTGAAACCTTTTTCTTCAGAGATGACAGTACCACCGGTCAAAACGGCGATATCTTCCAACATCTCTTTTCTGCGGTCGCCAAAGCCCGGAGCTTTAACAGCAGCAATCTTCAATGAACCACGTAACTTATTGACTACCAATGTTGCCAATGCTTCACCTTCGATGTCTTCAGCGATGATGAGCAATGGATAACCGGTTTGTAATGTTTTTTCAAGAACAGGCAATAAATCTTTCATCACGCTGATTTTCTTGTCGTAAATCAAGATGAAAGGATTTTCTTGAATGCATTCCATTTTTTCGGTATCGGTAACGAAATATGGAGAAATGTAGCCGCGGTCGAATTGCATACCTTCAACTACATCAACATGTGTATCAATACCTTTAGCTTCTTCGATGGTGATGACACCCTCTTTTTTAACGCGTCCCATTGCATCGGCGATGAGTTTTCCGATGGTGTTATCGTTGTTGGCAGAGATGGTTGCTACTTGTTCGATTTTCTCGCTGCTGGCACCTACTTCTTGCGATTGTGATTTCAAAGATGCTACAACTGCGGCAACAGCTTTATCAACACCGCGTTTCAAATCCATCGGGTTGGCTCCGGCTGTAACGTTTTTCAATCCGGTGTTAACGATGGCTTGTGCCAAAACGGTAGCGGTTGTGGTGCCGTCTCCGGCGATGTCGTTGGTTTTCGATGCTACTTCGCGAACCATTTGAGCACCCATATTTTCAACGGGGTTTTTCAATTCGATTTCTTTGGCTACGGTAACGCCGTCTTTAGTGATTTGCGGAGCACCGTATGATTTTTCGATAATGACATTACGACCTTTTGGTCCTAATGTAACTTTCACTGCATCAGCTAATGCGTCCACGCCTTTTTTCAGCATGTCGCGAGCTTCCATGTTATAAAAAATGTCTTTTGCCATAATATGATATTTTAATTTTGATTTTTAACTTGTTGAATTTATTGAGATTATCTATTCAAATTAGATAATTGCTAAAATATCGGATTCTCTCATAATCAGATAGTTTTCACCATCGATATTGATTTCAGTTCCTGAATATTTTCCGTACAGAACTTCATCTCCAACTTTTACGGTCATCGGTTCGTCTTTTTTGCCGTTTCCGATTGCCATAACGGTACCTTTTTGTGGTTTTTCTTTAGCGGTATCGGGAATAATGATTCCGGATGCGGTTTTTACTTCTGCTTCGGCTGCTTTAACGATTACTCTGTCAGCCAATGGTTTAACATTAATTTTTGTCATTTTAATAAAATTTTATTTAACTGTATTATTTTTATTTTTTTATAATCAGAACAATTTTTAATGAATATTTTTAAATTTTCACGGCGGGGGCATTAGCATATTTTGTGCCAAAGTGAGAAAAATTGATTTTTGAAATTTATTTTTGAACAAAAGAGTACTATTTTAAAGGATACATTGAAGGATTGTTTTTTTTGTTGTGATCATGAATCGTTGTTAAGATTCTATTTATCAATAATTTTTTTGGCTGACATATTTGACTGACAAAATGACAAATAACGATTTTTACCATCCTGAAGAGGAATTATTTCTCTGTTTATTCAGCTTTTGAGACATATATTACTAGATTTTTTTGGACAAAATCAATAGTTCCTTTTGATGATCTCACCTTATTATTTATCATTAAGTTCTGTGGTGTTTAATGAGCTTCGTTGAACAAGATTTGTTATCGAAAATCATCTTTTATTATTTATCGAACATCAATAATTTGGTTATTAATAAAGAAAAAGCTAATACCTCTTTTTGGTTAATTTAATAAGAAGTAAAATTGCTCATTATTTTTCCGATGACAATGAAAAAAATATACCTTTGCAAAGTTTTTTGAAAAATAATATAAAAATCAAAATATATTGATATGCAAAAGATTGTATTACTTGGTGATGAAGCGATAGCACAAGGTGCCATTGATGCCGGTTTATCGGGCGTGTTTGCCTATCCGGGAACTCCTTCCACAGAAATCACCGAATATATCCAAGCCTCCAAAGAGGCACACGAAAAAGGTATTCGCAGCAAATGGTCTGCCAACGAAAAAACGGCTGTTGAAGCTGCTTTAGGAATGTCATATACCGGAAAACGGGTCATCACTTGTATGAAACACGTTGGTATGAATGTGGCAGCCGATTGTTTTGTCAACTCCGGCGTTACCGGCGTTAATGGCGGAATGATTGTTGTTGCCGCCGACGACCCATCGATGCACTCTAGTCAAAACGAACAAGATTCTCGTTTTTATGCCAAATTTGCCATGATTCCGGCATTAGAACCCAGCAATCAACAAGAAGCATACGACATGATGCACTACGGTTTTGAGTTGTCTGAAAAAGTGAAATTGCCTGTTTTAATGCGTGTTACAACACGTATGGCTCACTCTCGCTCCGGTGTTCTTTGCAAAGAAAAATTGGCTCAAAACAACCTTCATCTTCCGGAAGATCGTACCCAATTTGTGTTATTGCCCGCCATCGCCCGCCGCAAAAATAAAGCGTTGATTGCAATGCAAACTACGTTAGAAGAAGCAGGCGAAGTGAGTGGTTTTAATCAATATATCGAAGGAAAAGATAAATCGTTAGGCATTATCGCCAGCGGTATCGGCTACAACTATTTGATGGAAAATTTCAAAAACGGTTGTCCTTACACCATTTTGAAAATATCGCAATATCCATTACCGAAAAAAATGATCGCCCGCTTAGTGAATGAATGTGAAAAGATTTTAGTTCTCGAAGAGGGACAACCGGTGATTGAAGAACAATTGCGTGGACTTCTGAATTTGGGTGTCAAAGTTTTAGGACGGATGGACAACACCGTCAGTCGCGATGGAGAATTAAATCCCAACATGGTAGCTCAAGCCTTAGGTTTGAAAGATACTTGTGGCGACAATATTCCGGAATTAGTAGCACCGCGTCCGCCGAAATTGTGTGACGGCTGTCCGCATATCTCCTCCTACAACGCCATCAACAAAGCGATGGAACCTTATGGATCGGGTCGCGTTTTTGCCGACATCGGCTGTTATACATTGGGTTTTCTTCCTCCTTTCAAAGCCATTTATTCTTGCGTTGATATGGGAGCTTCCATTTCTATGGCAAAAGGAGCTGCCGATGCAGGATTGAATCCGGTTTTGGCAGTTATTGGCGATTCCACTTTCACCCATAGCGGTATGACCGGTTTGTTAGATTGTGTGAATGATGGAGCGAACGTAACCGTAATGATTCTCGATAACGAAACGACCGGAATGACCGGCGGACAAGATTCATCGGCATGGGGAAAAATCGAACAAATTTGTTTTGGTTTAGGCGTTGAAAAAGAACATATTCGCGTGGTAACACCATTACCGAAAAATGTAGATGAAATGGCTCAAATTATTGGAGAAGAGTTGAAATATCAAGGTGTTTCAGTGATTGTTCCTCGTCGTGAATGTTTGCAAGTAGTAGGAAAAAGAGCAAAAGCGAAAAAATAATCATTTTACATTACAATAAATTTGTACGAATTATCAAATTTTTTGACTTCATTTGAAGTTAAATAAAACAACGAACAAAATGAAAGTAGATATTATATTAGCAGGTGTCGGCGGACAAGGAATTTTAAGTATCGCCGCAATCATCGGGTCGGCAGCCGTTGCCAAAGGATTATATATGAAACAAGCCGAGGTTCACGGAATGAGCCAACGTGGTGGTGATGTTCAATCGCACTTGAGAATTTCGGATCAACCGATTTATTCCGATTTGATTCCGTTGGGCCAAGCAGATTTGATTCTTGCCGTAGAACCGATGGAGGCTTTACGCTATTTGCCTTACCTCTCAAAAGAGGGCTGGGTGGTCACCAATAAAACACCTTTTATTAATATTGGCAATTATCCCGAACCGGAGCAAGTTTGGAAACAAGTGGAAGCTATCAAAAATCACAAATTGATTGATGCCGATTCTATTGCAAAAGAATTGGGCAATCCACGTGCCATGAATATGGTGGTTTTGGGTGCTGCTTCCGACTATATCGGAATTTCTGAAGAGGAGTTGAAAGGGGCTGTAGCTGCAGTTTTCGGACGTAAAGGCGAAGCCGTTGTTAATGCCAATTTGACGGCTATTGCAGCCGGCTACGATGCCGCAAAAAAATATTGTTAATTATTTAATAATGAATATTAAGCACCTTTTTGTTATTCTTGGTTGCTGTTTGATCATACTTTGTGTCAGCTGCAAAAAGAAAATTCAGCCGGAATTGCCCAATGAAGTAGTTACCGATTCTTATGCCGGTCAACTTACGGGACTCAATACCATGGATATTCGAACTATCGTGGATGTCAGCAATGGTAATTCATCTGCCGAAAGGGTGCTGACTATTGATACAGCATTTTTTTCAGCTTATCAAATTCAATTACTCACACCTGTAATTACTGTAAATGTAACGACAATTGATGGAGTCAATTCTATTGATGACGAAGTAAGTATTTCATTTCGTGATACTTTAGGTGTTATTCATTCAGATGTAAATATGTCAATCATTGGAACTTTTTCTGATGAAGATTTACACCTATCTTTGAAGTTGGCAATTAACGAAGTTGACTATTCTTTGCAATTTGATGGAAAAAATGATGATTTAGCCTCATTGGTGGAGGGAATGTATTATGGAACTTTTTCCATTTTTGGCAGCACTTTTCCCAACGATTCCATTAAGTTAGAGTGGCGTAAAAAGAAAGTGGTTTCAGTGATAGCATCAACGACGTTAGAAACGACACCCGTTTATACGGACGAAGAAACTACTGTTACCAAAGAAAACGGTTATTGTTCAATTTATGCCGAAACATTAATGTCTCTTCAAAGTGGTTGGTTCGAATTTCAAGATGTTCCAACAACGATTCAAGGCGAAATCAAAGGGTCAGATTTTCACATGGAGGTGATTATGGTTCCGCCCGGACAGTCGATAAACATCGTTTTAGTATTTTCTGGAAAAAGAAATTAAGAAAAATTTTAAGGGCGTATAAGGTACGCCCTTTTTAATAATCTATCATTCAATAAACTATGGAAAAACAAAAGAAAAATGCACAAGGAACATTCTCCGAAAATATTTTATCGGTTTTCGGTAAAGAACCGTTACGTGCCATGAACTACAAACAAGTTGCTTCCCGCATGGGCATTCACGATAAAGCAACCAAAAACAACGTGTTGAATGTTTTGCAACAACTTTGCAGCGAAGGAATCTTGCAAGAAAATAATCGCGGAAAATTTTTATTGAAACAAGAACATATTTCAAAATACGCCAAACATCAGCAATACATTGTTGGAGAATTGGATATGAAAAACACCGGAAAAGCCTACCTTTTACGCGATGACGGTGAAGATATTTTTATAGCAGCCGGAAATACTTCAACCGGTTTGCACGGCGATATTGTGAAAGTGATGTTGTTTCCAAAACGAGCCAACCGTAAATTAGAGGGTCGTGTTGTTGAGATCGTTGAACGCAAAAAAAGCCAATATGTCGGCATTTTGGAAGTGAATAAAAATTTCGCCTATCTAATTCCCGACAGCACAAAAATTCCGGTCGATATTTTTATTCCTAACGATGCGCTGAATAAAGCCAAAAACGGAATGAAAGTGGTGGCAGAAATTACCGATTGGGAAGCCCATTCGCGCAATCCTATCGGAAAAGTCATTCGCGTTTTGGGAATGCCGGGTGAAAATAACGTTGAGATGCAAAGTATTTTGATGGAGTTCGATTTTCCGTTGGAATTTCCAAAAGAGGTTGAAGCTGAAGTCAAAAAAATCAAAGATAAACTGCCGACAGACGAAATTAAAAAACGCCGCGATTTTCGCGATGTATGGACTATCACCATCGATCCTGCCGATGCCAAAGACTTTGACGATGCGTTGTCGCTACAAAAATTGGACAACGGAAATTGGGAAGTAGGTGTTCATATTGCCGATGTATCGTGGTATGTTCGTCCCGATACGCCGTTGGATCAAGAAGCTTTCAAACGCGGAACATCGGTTTATTTGGTCGATAGAACGATACCTATGTTGCCCGAAAAATTGTGCAACAACGTTTGTTCGCTACGTCCCGATGAAGATAAATTCACCTTTTCAGCCGTATTTGAATTGGATGAAACTGCCAAAATTGTCAAAGAATGGTTCGGGAAAACTGTCATCAGATCCAATCGGCGATATGCCTACGAAGAGGTTCAAAAAATGATTGAAGGTGAAAAAGCAACGTTTTATCCCGAAATCATGACATTGCACCGCTTGGCAAGTCGTTTACGCGAAGAACGTCAAAAACAAGGAAGCATCAACTTTGAATCTCGCGAAGTAAAATTTGTGTTAGACGAAAAAGCGCACCCAATCAGTGTTTATTTGAAAGAACAAAAAGAGGCAAATTGGTTAGTTGAAGATTTTATGTTGTTGGCTAACAGACGTGTTGCAGAACGTATCGGAAAAGCAACCGCCACCAACAAACCACGAACTTTTGTTTATCGTATTCACGATGTTCCTAATCCCGAAAAATTGACCGACTTTGCCAGCTTTGTCAGACGACTTGGTTATACCGTTGATATTCAAAACAGAAACTCTTTAACCAATTCATTTAATAAATTATTCAAAAAAATTGAAGGCAAAGGCGAACAAAACCTGATTGAAACAGTGGCGTTGCGAACGATGCAAAAAGCCATCTATTCCACTGAAAATATCGGGCATTATGGTTTAGGATTCGACTATTACACTCATTTTACTTCTCCCATTCGTCGTTATCCCGATTTGATGGTGCATCGGTTGTTGGAATTTTATTTAAACGGAGGCAATTCAATGAACGACAAGATTTTGGAAGGAAAATGCGAACACGCTTCTGATATGGAGAAAAAAGCGCAAGAAGCCGAGCGTGCCTCTGTGAAATACAAACAAGCCGAATTTTTGGAAGATAAAATCGGAAAAATATTTGAAGGACACGTTTCCGGTATCAGCAAATGGGGTGTTTATGTCGAGTTGGTTGATAACTATTGCGAAGGTTTAATTCGAATGAATGATTTGACCGATGACTACTATTACATTGATGAACAAAACTATAGAATTGTCGGATATCACACCAAAAAAATTATTCGTTTGGGCGATCCCATCCGTGTAACCATCAAAGAGGTGAATATGCAAAAACGAATGATCGATTTTGCCATGGTGTCAGCCATCAACAGCTAGCCATTGAGCAGCCAATTCAATGATTTATGGAAAAAATGGTTTTATGGATGGCTCCAATGTTGGGTTTCACCGAACAAGTGTTTAGAAATACTTTTGTAAAGCACTTTGGCGGTTTAGATGCAGCGATCACACCATTTATAACATTAGTAGAAGGTAAAAAAATTAAAGAACGTCATCTGAAAGATCTTTTTCCGGAAGTCAATCAAACTCTGAAAATTATTCCACAAGTTATTGGTAATAAATCAGATCAATTTGTTTTGATGAACCGCTATTTGTTGGATATGGGCTATCGCGAAGTGAATTGGAATTTGGGTTGTCCGGCTCCGCGTGTAGCAGGTCGAAAACGAGGTAGCGGATTGTTGCCTTATCCTGAAATGATTGAATCTGTTTTAAATACAATTTTTCAACAACCGCATCCGGAAATTTCCGTGAAAATTCGTTTAGGTTATCAATCGCCTTTGGAAATCAATCAAATAGTTCCGATTTTGAATCGTTATCCATTACAATTTGTTGCCATTCATCCCCGTATCGGAACGCAACTTTATGAAGGCAAAGTCGATTTGGACACCTTTGAACGGGTTGTTCCGCAAATCAATCATCGGATGATTTATAGTGGCGATATTTTTACGCTTTCCGATTTTGAATATCTTCAACAACGTTTTCCTGAAATTCACGATTTTATGCTTGGTCGTGGCATCTTACGAGATCCGTTTTTACCGGAAAAAATTCGCGGAAACGCTTCGCTTAACGATAATAATTTGAAACAACGTTTTGAATCTTTTTGTACAGAATTATTTCATAAAGTAGTGGAGAATAGTACTTTTGAACCTAATGCGCTCAATAAAACCAAAGAATATTGGACGCAGTTTTCTACGTTATATCAAAATTCAACTTCCATTTTTAATCGTATCAAAGTCGTTCAAAATGTGTTGGAAATGGAAAACGTTTTATTCAACATTTTTAACAACGAATCGTTTAAAAACTGACAAGAAATTGTCCGTGATTTGTCTGAAATTGATCAAATGTCACCTGTTTTAGACGAAATATCAGCCGATTTTATTCAATGCAATGTTTTTCATTTTGATAAATGAGGATTGCAATTGAAAAAAATAGTTGGAGATAGATGAAAAAGCGGGCTTTCACTTATAAAATATCCATAATTTTTTTTAACGATGACACTTGATATGTTGTTTCAACGCCATTGAAATCGCCTTGAAAATTCACGTATATAGTATCAATTCCTGCGTTGGCGGCTCCGATAATATCGACTTCAAATTCATCGCCAATCATGATAGTCGTTTCTGCTTCAGCATGAGCTTTTTGTAAAGCAAATTCAAACATTCTGACATCCGGTTTTTTGTAGCCGGCTGCTTCCGATGTGATCAAATTTTGAATATAGCTGCTGAGTCCGCAATATTGAATTTTGGCACTTTGAATTTCAGAAAAACCATTGGTGAGAATGTCAATGTTGTAACGAGTATGCAAATATTCCATCAATTCGATGGTGTATGGAAAAACACCGGTTTTTGTGGGGCTGATTTTGATGTAATAATCAGAAAAACGTTCCGATAAAGATTTGTCATCAATGCCAAAAAAACGAAATGTGTCATAAAAACGTCTCCAACGCAACGATTCTTTTTCAATTTTTCCTTCTCGATATAACGACCAATATTGGTTATTGATTTCGGTATATTTTTTCATAAAAATATCAAAATTAGTCAATCCGCGTTGAGGCAAACGTTCTAAGAAAAAAACGTCATGCAGCGTTTCCCAACTATTGCGTTCAAAATCCCAAAGCGTACGATCGAGGTCAATAAAGACGTTTTTGTACGTTTTATTTGCGTTTGCCATTGATTCTTTCGTATTCTTTTAAATATTCGAAGGTGTTTTCAGTATTGAGATTTTTTGCAATAATTTTTTTGCGTTTATCAAGCAAAAATAGGGAAGGAGTGGTGGGAATATCATAAACATTTTTAAAATATTCGCCGGCAGTATAGGTTCCGTTGACCACAATCCAAGGAATTTGGTTTTGAGTAATATATTTTTTCAAGCCGGTCATGCTGCTATCGGTGCAAACGGCGAAAACTTCAAAACCAATTTCGTTTTTTTGTTCGGTATAAATCTTTTTCAATGCTTGGGCTTCAGCTTTGCAATGTCCGCAAGTGGTCGAAAAGAAAAACACAATCGTATAGTTTGCCGGAACATGATATAATTGTAAAACACGTTGTGCGGTGTCCCAAGCCGCAATATTGGGAGCAATTTCTCCGATGAGTGATTGCCGCATTTCGTCGGCACGATTCTTCAAAGATTCTTTTAAAGCAGGCATCACAATTCCGTCAACAGCACCGGAAGCAAACAATTGATCTACAAAATACACAAAGGCTCTATCCATTCCCATTAGTTTTGACGATTCAGCATAATTGGTAACATACCAAGCAACATAATATTTGGTTTCGAGATGACCGGATGCTTGATGAAATGTTTTCATGCCTTCTATGATGAGTGAATCTGTTGTTTGTTGAATTACTTTTTCAAAAAAATTTTGGAGATTTTTATGATATACAGGTGTATATAACAAATCAATATCCGAAAGATTCATATTATCGAAATAGTGATTTTTCATGTACAAATATTGTTCTATTTGATCGAAGGGAGTTCCGTCTGCTTTGAATCTATGAATAGAAACGCCTTGTTGTGCTTTCATAAATCTACTGATTAACAATGAGGTATCTGTATTAAACAAAACATTCCATTTTTGTTGATGGAGATGAGTAATGGAGTCGAACTTGGCTTGATAAAATTCGGTCATCGAAACATTTTCTGCGGTTCGAAAAGAATCGGCTAAGGCTTTATAGTGGTCGCCGGTGGTTCTAATCATATTCAAAAATTGAACCCACTCATAAAAACGTTGGTTACTTTCAGAACCTACCACTTTGATATGAGCCAATAAATCAAGGGTGTCACTAGTAATGGTAAAATGTTGTTGTTGATCCACAAAAAATTCTATAAGTCGAACTTTTTGTGGATTGATTATCAAATACATTCCGTTTCTTAGGGCAGTGTCGCCTTGAATACGAATTGTCGAATTTTTGATCCATAACGTATCATCAAGATATTGACCATTGCCAAAATAATGTGCCAATAAACAAAAATCATCATCCCATCCTTTGATGTTGATTTTGATGTCGTGTCCTTTTTTCTCGTTTTGTCCTGAAACAGAAACCACACAAAATAATAAAATAGCTAATAAATAACCGATTTTTTTCATTTTATCCTTCAAATTTTTTGAGATTGCAAAATTATATTTTTTTCAAACGTTGCAACTGATAGATTATTTTAACTAAAAAAATATAGAATATTTCATATACTATTGATTGTCTCAATTTTTATTTCCATTCCATTCAGCCGCATGAATCAATCAAAGTCAGTTGAATTAATTTATTCACAACAGACTATTTTTTTTGTTTAAAAAAAACATCTAAAACATATTGTTTACCTAACAATTTCAATACCTTTGCTTCCCTTTAATATTAAGGTGTTTTTTAATAACAATTAATAATACGTTCATGGTAAAAAAAGTAACTAAATTATTGATTCTTACGTTTTTATTAGGAATTTCTTCGTTGGTCTTTGCCCAAGTTGAAACTTCAAAAACAACAGATTCATTGAATCAAAAGAGTGATTTGGATGCTCCCGATGTCATTGTTATTTCTGATTCCGATTTGGAAAACGAAACTGAATCGCAGGAGATTTCCAGTTTATTAACGGCATCGAAAGATGTTTTTATTTCTACAGCCGGCTACACTTTCAGCTCGGCACGGTTTAAAATTCGTGGCTACCAAAGTGCCTATACCAACGTTTTTATCAATGGTGTAAATGTTGATGATCGCGAATCGGGCGGCGCCTTTTGGTCGAATTGGGGCGGATTGAATGATGCTACGCGCAATCAGGAAATTTTTTCCGGAATCAATATTGCCAACTTCGGTTTTGGCAGTATCGGAGGTGCTACAAATATCAATATGCGTGCCTCTTCGTATCGTAAAACGATTAAAGCAACCTACTCGTTAGCCAATCGTAACTATCGCAACCGTTTGATGGTCATTGCGTCAACCGGCGAAACGAAGAAAGGTTTTTCTGCAGCAGCCATGTTTTCAAAACGCTGGGCAAAAGAGGGTTATGTTGAAGGTACATTTTATGATTCGTATGCCTATTTTGTGACATTGGAACAACGTATCAACAAAAAACATTCTCTGGGATTTGTAGCATTCGGATCGCCGACACGAAGAGGAAAAGCAGGCATGATTACCGAAGAAGCTGCAATGCTTTCAGGTTCAGAATATTATAATCCATATTGGGGCTATCAAAACGGTGAAAAACGGAATGCCTCCATTTCTAATTACCATCAACCGCGATTCATTTTGAGCTGGTATTTTGATATTAACGAAAAATCGAAACTACAAGTCAATGCCGCTTATTTGTTCGGTCGTGGCGGATCCACCGCTTTAAATTGGGCTTATGGCAACGACCCGCGTCCCGATTATTATCGCAATATGCCTTCCTACTACGACCCGTCCGATCCTGACTATGACTATTATTATCAAGGATGGACCACCGATGAAGATTTTCGTCAGTTGAATTGGGATTATTTTTATATGGCTAATTCTACGAAATTGCAAACCGTTACTCATTCCGGCGGCGTTTACGACGAAAACACAGGAACGGTTATCGGCGGCGAAACCGTAACCGGAAAATTCTCAAAATACATTGTTGAAGAACGTCGTACAGACGTTTCTCAAATAGATTTTAGTGCTACCTATAACAATGTTTTCACCGATCAAATCAAATTTACTGCCGGAGCCGATGCCAGCTATTACACAGGCGATAATTTCAAGGTTGTCAACGACTTATTGGGCGGAGATTATTTTTTGGATGTTGATAAATTTGCTGAAGGTGAAGAGGCTGACGAAATTTTGTATTATCAAAACGACTTGTATAATATTAATAATGTTGTAAGAAAAGGTGATATTTTTGGCTATCGCTATTTATCACAAGTGAATAAACACAATGCTTTTGCTCAAGCCGATTTCAACTTTTCAAAAGTCGATTTTTATGTAGGCGCTCGTCTCTCCAATACCATTTTTTGGCGTGATGGAATGATGAAAAAAGGTACATTTCCCAACGATTCTTACGGAAAATCTGCAGAATCTAAGTTCTTGGATTATGCCGTTAAAACCGGTATTACTTATAAAATTAATGGACGTAATTATTTTGACTTCAACCTTATGAATATGACTATGGCACCAACATTCCGTAGCTCATTCCTTTCAGTTCGGTCCAGAAATACATTGGTGAGCGATTTGAGAAGTCAAGATATTTCGGGCTTTGATGTCAGCTACAAATTACGTCATCCACGTGTTAAAGGAAATATTTCGTATTATTTGACCGATTTTTCGCACGGTACATGGTCGCGTAGTTTCTATCATGAAGATTTAAACAACTTCGTCAATTATCAAATGACCGGTGTCGGTCAATTGCACCAAGGTGTTGAATTAGGCGTTGAAGGAGAGATTGTTACCGGATTAACGGCAACAGCTGTCGGAACATGGAATAATTTCATGTACAATTCAAAAGCAAATGCCACCATCAGTATTGATAACGATGCTTCCGTTATCAGCGATCGCGAGGTTTATTTACAAGGATAGCACGTGGGCGGAACTCCAGAAATTGCATCAACCATCGGATTGAAATACAACGGAAAACAATATTAT
>JAQUSR010000036.1 GCA_028710155.1 Bacteroidales bacterium
TCTTGGTCAGTTTCGTTCTTTGGATTGAGAAGTTTATTGTAAAACTTAACAAGCGATTTTAATGGTGAAAGATTGGCTTCTAATTCTTGTAAATCTGTTGTTGGAAATTTTGCTTTAAATTCCAAATAAACTTTGCTTTTGTTCGGGATTTTGTTATTTACCAAAGTCAAATAATCTCTTATAAAATCAGAAACCTTGCTAGTATTTAAAGATTCATCTTTAGCAAGTTTCTCAATAATTTCCCAATAGTTGTTGTAAATTTTATTTTGGTCTCTGCGTTTAAGACCCATCAAAATATAATTTCTAATTAAGTCAGCTTGGGATAATTCAAGACCTGTCGAGTTTAAACTCTCAAAAATTCTTTGAGGGTCGTCTTTTTCTCGGTCAAGCGAGATTTCAACAAACATCAGTTTTGCAAGTCCTTTAAGAACAAATGCATAATTATCTTTAGTTATTCGACTTTTGAAATAATTGAAATTATCTATTACTTTTGAAAATTCACTAAATTCTTCGTCCTTGTCGCTTCTTAAAAGATATTTTATAGCTTTGTCATTATTTTCAGTCGGTCGAAGTTTTAATTTTTCTTCTTCAGCTGCAAACTTGTTTGTTAGATAAGTTTCAGAAATTTCTGCTTCCAATTCTTTGTCACCAATTTCAATTGCCAACTAGTAAATAGCCAAATAAATTAAAGTTAATGTAGTCAATCTTTGTTGTCCATCAATTATAGTTAATTCTTTAATTCGTGAAGAAGTATAAACATCATCGTGAACGTAAACAATGCTACCAATAAAGTGAGCATTCATTTTGTCATTAGTTCCAACTTCAAAAATGTCATCCAATAGTTGTTTGCATTGACTTGTAGCCCAATCGTAATTTCTTTGGTAAACTGGAATTACAAATTGTGTCTTATTTGAAGATAAAAAGTCTTCTACTTTTGTTTCGTTTGCTTTCATTTATTCAATTTTTTTCAATGTTTTTATGGTTTTCTCTAATGACGATTAACGGTTTATTTACGAATATTCAAATATACAACATTCATAAATACAAAATTTTAACATGTTTTGACCCGTAAAAACCTAGTATTTATAATGATTAATTAAGTTGCAAATTTACATTAGTTTTTATTATAAGGAAGGTTTTTTTAATATTTTTTAAGTATTGATTGTTATTATTTTATTCCGTTTTAGAATTTTTTAAAGAGAAATTTGTATCAGAAGAAGCTGCGGTTTATTGGAAAATTTTGTCAATTTTATATGCGAAAGCTAATTTTATCTTATTTTGTCAACACACAAAATCACCAAACATAATTTGTACACATCAACCAACGCATTTTGCAACAAAAACCGCACGTAGTCTCGCCGTTGTTAGTTTCTTTCCGGAGCGGGCGAACTTTTTAGCGGCTGCCCTTTATTCGGGTCGTTATTATTGAATATGAGATGTTTACGTTTGAAAATCATAATAATGAAAAGCGCTTCTTTCAAAAAAATTTCAAAACAAGGAAGTAGTTGATAAAGTTGAGCCAACAAATAGTCGATTGAAATAATATTGAATAGGAGATCACCGGAAAAACGGCGTAGTATCACAACCGCCACTGCAATCAATGATGTAACGAAGAAACGCGATGAATGGGCGTTACCTGCATCGCTCATGTGATTTTTAGTAAGAAAAAGGATTGTGATGGATTCCTTTAGTGTGTCGCAAAGGGCTATTTATCGCGCCAGCCAAGTCTCCGGATTTTGCATCACCTTTCCACGCCACAACTCAAAATGCAACTCGGTTTGTCCGGTAGAAACATCGGTGTGAATTTTTCCGATTTTCTGTTTGATTTTCACCGTATCGCCTTGTTTGACATACACTGCATCCAACTTAGAATAAACCGTAATATATTCACCATGACGAATCATCACCACATTGTTGAAACCGCGAATTTGCCAAACTTTGGTGACCACACCCGAAAAAACGGCTTGAGCCTCGCTGGTTTTGTCGGTTAACAGATCGATTCCGTTGTTGTTTTCTTCGATGTTGGTCAGCGGATTGTGTCGTTTTCCGAATCCTTGCGAGATGATGCCGCGTTCAAGAGGCCAAGGCAGTTTTCCTTTGTTGGCCGTGAAATCGTTAGATAGTGCTTGTTCGGCAGGCGTAAGCGCAAATTGCTGTTTGCCGGTTTTCTTCGTATCTTTCTTTTCGGCTGCTTTTCGAATCTCTTCGGCAATGATGCGTTCTATCTCTTTCTGCAAGTTGGCCGCCTCTTGTTGCTTCTTTTTGATCTCTTTTTTTAGGTTGTCGCCCTCTTTACGAAGTTTGGCAAGCGTTGCATCCATTTTGGTTTTATCGGCAGCCAACTGTTGTTGTTCCAACTCCAACTGCTCGATTTTTTGTTGCTTTTTTTGTTTGGTGCTCTCCAAATCAGCAACTTGCTTTTTCAAATTTTCTTGCGAATTGACAATTTTCTCCGCCTGATTGCGTCTGAATTGCGAAATTTGTTGCAAATATTTCATTCGACGAAAGGCTTGGTTAAAGTCATCGGCAGCAAATACATACGCCAACGAAGTGTAGGCACTTTGATTTTTTCGGGCAAAACGAATCATCTTCGCATAATCGTCTTTCAACGCCGTCAACTCTTGTTGCGACTTTTCAATGGCTCCGTTTTTTTGCTGAATGGATCGATCAATATTTTGAATTTCGTAGTGAAGGTTATTCACCAATTTTTCTCGTTTATCAATATTGTTTTTTAATATAACAATTTGTGTAGCAGACGATTTTTGAGATTTCTCCGACTCTTTCAACAGCTTTTTATTAAAGGCAATTTCTGCTTCCAACTGTTTTTTATTCCGTTCCAACGCCGATTTGTCTTGTGCCGAAAGGCACAACGGAATCAGCAACAACAACACAAAAATAGATAAAATCTCTTTTTTCATCGCCGAAAATATTTGTTAAATTGCCATTTTTTGATATTTTGAAGGGATCGTGAAAGGCATCGTAATAGATTGATTGACTTCTATTTTCGATAAATCCAGCTCAATTAAAAACCGTTGATTTTCCATTTTTTCTTCATTATCTTTTTTGTTGACAACAGTGCCTTTTGCCACAATTTCAAAAACGACGTGTGTAGTCAACAATTGTTGGTCGACGGCTTCAAAATCGGAATAAAAGGCTTCCAATTTTCGGGTGTCGTCCAATAAGTTTTTAATCCGAATTTGATTGATTTTAAAATTATCGGGATCAAGCCAAACACTTTGAACCAAAATACGTTGAGCATCATCATTGTTGCGGATGAATTTTTTTTGTTTGGAACGTTCGGCTGCATTCAGTCGATACGATCCGGCATCAAACGCCGTTTTGAATTGATCGTTTTCGTAATCGCCAAAATCGTTACCTAACAATAACGATTGCAACATATTAAAATCGACATCAACTTTAAAACGTTGTGAGATGTACGAAAAATCAGAACACACATACTCTTTGTTGATACGATTCATAAAAAAGAGAGAATCTTGAGTGATGAGAATGCGTGCGGCTTCCAATCCCAACCCCGGGGTGACAGAAATCCAAATCATGCTGTCGCGTTGCATACGAACAGTGGCTCCGAAACCACTTTTTTTGCGATTGATTTTGGCATTGATTTCAGCTTTAAAAGAGAGTGTTTGAAATTGCAATTCATTCTCTTTCATTTTATTAAATAGAACATCCACATCGATGTCTTTGATGGAATTTTTTACAGTCGCTTGTTGTGTTTTACAACTTGAAAAAACGATTGCAATTATAAAAAAAACTACAACAACGATTCTATTCATATAACTTCTTATCGGCAATTTTACGTTCTAAAAAGGCTCCTTTTTCGCCCGTTTCGGCTTGTGCTTTTTTCCAATAATTCACGGCTCCGTTCACATCGCCCAACTGATACAGCACATCGCCGTAATGTTCATACACAGCTGCACTCGGTTCTTTTTCCATGGCTTTTCCAATCCACGCTTTGGCATCTTGATAACGTTTCATTTTATACAAAACCCAACCATAAGTATCCATATTGCTGGCATTATTGGCATCCAAACGCAACGATTCATACGACATCTTTTCGGCTTTTTCCAAATCTTTTCCGTCCAACGACAAATAATAAGCATAGTTGTTCAAAACTATTGAATTAGCAGGATTTAAAGCCAATATTTTATCGTAATATTCATAACATTTTTCCATGTTTCCCAATTCGTGATAACCATCGCCCAACAAATTGTAAAAATCTTCCAACGTATTGGAATCGTCATACACATAGTCTTTTCCTCGTTCCAACACCTGCACCGCTTTTCCGAAATTTTTCAGTTGAAAATGGGCAATTCCGTTCATCAAATAGGGCGTATA
Organism: Bacteroidales bacterium; assembly: GCA_028710155.1. Classification (GTDB taxonomy): domain Bacteria; phylum Bacteroidota; class Bacteroidia; order Bacteroidales; family WRLA01; genus WRLA01. Next base: position 4,357 of record JAQUSR010000036.1, read on the forward strand.
TTGAACAGGAAAAAGTTTTATCGCCGATGCAGAATGATTTTCCAAGTTTTTAAAATCTTTCAATTCGTAGTCAATATACAATAATTGTTCCCATGCAACATATTTACTTCCATCATTATCAACCACTTTTATCAAGGCTTTTTGTGCTTCCGACCAATTTTTTGTCAGCAACATCACATCGGCATAAATCGACCATGCCCGCGGATCATCGGGATGCGTTTTAATCAAAATTTTAGAAATTTCAGGAAGGTGGCTGTTGATTTCGGCATTTTGTTGTGCCAGTTGAATAAAAGCACCGAAAATTTGTAGTTTTTCATCCATTTCCAACGAAGCATTGGCAAAACCAATTTTCAACTCTTCCATGGCTTGTTTCATATTGTCTTCCATGCGATAATAATCGGCTAACGCAATGTGAACGTATGGGTCATCAGGATTGATTTTCAAAACTTTTTGATACATGGCAAACGCATTTTTGCGCATTCCGCTCTCCAAATAAGCTTCAGCCAAAATGGAATAATAACGCGTTTCGTTGGGATAGGCGGCAATCAATTTCTCCAACTCCTCGTAGCCTTTTTTGACTTTTCCCGAAGTTTTGTACAATTGATATTTTTGAATAGAAAGTTCCTCTGTAACACCCATTTGAGCTTCCAACAAATCGTAAGTGGCAGCAGCTTTGTCGTAATCTTCGTTGTTGATATAAGCCATAGCCAAACTTTCAAGATGTTCGGGTTTATTATTCGATTTTTTGCACAAATTTTCCCAAACGGCAATAGCTTTGATCATCTCGTTGTTGGATTGATATAATTGGGCTAATAAAATGTTATACCATTCATTATCAGGTTGTAAATCCACAGCGCGTAACGCATAATTGACGGCAAGCGGAAATTCTTTTTTCAAACCGTAAATTTCTGCCAACTCATACATGGAGGCGTGATCATCAGGATATTTAGAAATGGTTTGTTCAAAAAGCAAAATGGCATCTTCATGGTTTCCGAGAATTTTTTGATTCAATGCATCCAAATACATGGAGTTGTTTTGTCGTTTCGATTCCGTTTGTTTAATAGAATCGGTAACTTTTGTCTGCGCCACGATTTGAAAAGAAAAAAAGAGCATTAATAATGTGGAAAATAATAATTTACAGCGATAATTCATATGGTCAATTTAATGTAATACAAATAGTTATAACTTAGAAAAAAGTTTTTTCAATTTTTGCAAAGTTAAACAAAGTAACTTATTAACGGTTAAACTTTTTTAGAAATGCAAACGATAATATTTTCAAAAAATTTTATTCGATCGAATGAATAGATACTTTCACTTTTTTTGTTCCAATTGATCATTACGCGGTTTTGTCGATGAAACAGCCTATTTTAAATTCAATAGATGATTTTATAATGAAAGGTGAGAAGAATTCAGTCATCAATAACCCGTCTTTTGACAAAAAAAATCCGACAATTTTGTCGGATTTTTACCAATTTCTTTAAAAACAATTTACAGTTTCACCACTTTTTCAATTTTTTGTTGATCGATAGTCTTAAATACTACAAAATAAACACCTTGTAATAATCGCGATACATTGATGTTTGTTTTTCCTTGATTTAGAGCCAGTTTTTCAACACATTTTCCCTCTACTGAGTAAATTTCCATCCAACCGGAAGTCTCACTCTCCACTACCAAAACATCTGAAACCATCGTTGGATAGCATTTGAATAAATCATCATTCAATTCATTGATGTTTACGGAGATAACAACTGTTTGCGGTTGTGTTGCATCCGATTCTCCCGCTTCGTAAACCGCTGTAACGGTGTAGGTATAACTTCCATTTTCAAGATCGGAATCTGTGAATTCGGTTTCGGAACTATTGGTTAAAAGTGCATCGTTTCGATAAATATGATAACTCAAAACCGATGCATTTTCAGGCGCATCCCACGAAAGCAAAACATCGTTTTCATCAACAACGATTGCCGAAAAATTTGTCGGCGGATAAAGTATTTCGACAGCAATTTCAACAACTTCCGGACCTACCGCCACCGATTCGCCTGCTTCGTAAACGGCTGTTAAGGTGTAGCGATAAATGCCGTTAGCAAGACCTTCATCAAGATATTGAGTTGCTGAAACATTTTCAAGAAAAACATCATTTTTATAAATATTGTAACTTAAAACGGCTGTATCGTTGGGTGCAGTCCACGTTAAAAGCACATCGCGATCATTTTCAACCATTGCCGAAAAATCTGTCGGAGGCAACAAAATTTGTGTAGAAGCGTAATAAATGCAGGTTGCATTGTTTTCAATAGCTTCATCGCGAAATGTTACATAGGGAACATCGTTCCACATCGTCAATTGTGCGTAAGATGAACCACCTTCCGAACAACCTCTTTGACCGATATACGACCAAACTCCGTCTTTTAAAATCTTCACACTGACTTTGTTTTCCATGTTTAAATCGCCGTAAGCAATAACGGGATGATTGTCGCTATCGAAATCCAAATCGACGCTATTAACACCGCCATCTGCAATATTTTCTCCGATTAATTGCCACGCATTATCAACAAACTTGAACGAAATCAAGCTGTTATCTCCATAAACACAGAAGGCTACATACGGAATGCCATCGGCATCAAAATCAATATCTTGGTAATAATAGGAGCCAAATTGGTCACTCAAAGTGCCGCCGCCTACCAACGACCAACTTCCGTCAAATTTGGAAACATAATTTTTGCAACCGCCATAAAAATCTGTCCATAAAATATTGGGGACATTTTGATGATCAATAGCAATTTTTGCCCAAGCAGGCGTTAAGTCGGTAAAACTTGCTCCTCCCACCATACTCCATTCGTTGTTGTCAAATTGGTAAAGATAGGTTAAATAGTTGGCTGAAAAATCCATAAACACCATGTACACAACACCGTTAGCATCTATAGCCAATTCAGAATTCATTCCGGTTTTATTCAAATTACCGACATTTTCCCAAACACTTCCATTCCATTTTTTGACAATAATTTGATCGGATGTTGTTGAATAGGTGATATACACTTCATTTTGAGCATTCACAGCGATGGATCCCGCACTTGAAATAGTTGTAGGTTCCAAATCCATTTTAATCCATTCGCCATTGGTTGGATCGTTTCTATAAACGGCAACTTGTTCAGCTTCACGAACCAAAGTATAAAGAATACCTTGATGATCAACACACATATCCAAAACATAATCGCCCGATTCCATAAAGCCGCGTTCACCCAAAACCATCCATTGTCCATCCAAAGGAGCATTAACCGTAATCACAAATTCTTGTGTGGTAACATGATTGCCGTCCGATACTTCCAAAACAACATTGTAGTTGCCGACTTCCGTTGGAACGCCGTAAATCACAGCCGATTTATTGTCGTATTGCTCAAAAGTCAGCCAAGAAGGTTTTTCTGTTGCCGTAATGGTCATCGTTTCTCCTTCTGTATCGTGTGTGTAAATGTTGTATAAATAATTAAGATTTAAAAAACTCTCGTTCAAAGCATTGGATGTAAAAATCGGTGCAGCATTGTCGTATCCGTTTAAATAAGAACTTTTTGCCGCATTATCAATTTTTCCGTCACTTTGTGCCACTAATATTCCGATAACACGCACGTTATCAGCATTATAATTTTCGGGCAAAGTATAAGTAAACGTATAATCTATCGTTTGCCCTGCTGTTGCCGATGTAGGAAATGAATTTTCTGCACCCGAATAGCCGCCCATCAAATAGCGAGCAACATGGTCATAAGCCATTCTATGTGCCGGAATCGGATTCGGAAGATTTTCAAAACCACCCATCGGACCGTAGTTGCCGCCACTATACGCATTGCTTTGATCATATTGCGGTGCAGGTCCCGTTACGGCATCTTCAATGACGATGGCTCCCAAACGATAAGCGCCTGACATATTTTCCAAAACGGTTGACGTAATCGTTGAAGTCAGCAATCGTGTTGTTTCATCATATTGATTGACAACATTTAACGATACTTTCGGCTCAATTTGCATCTCGGCTTGTGCTTTTGAAAACCACGAATCGACACCTTGACTTAGAAAATTTCGCCCGATATTGGCAGTTGGTGCGCCCGTCAAATTGGTTGCTGTGACATATTCGTCATAGGTCATCACATCAGATGTGTGGATTTGAACCAAAATCACATTTTCATGCGTTTGAACCAACGAATCGCCATAATAGATTCCACTTGGGCAATAATGGCACCAAGTTCCGGTAAGCTCTTCTACAAGAACATTTTTTTGAGAAAATGCAGTAGTACATAAAACTGCAAAAAGGAGGGTAAAAAATTGTCGTTTCATTAAAAATATTTTTATACATTATTGATTATCTATCATTTATAATAGAAAGAAAACAAGAATGTAAAGGTAAAATATTTTTGTTTGGATTGGTTAATTTCGTTGAATAAAAAAATTATTTCAACGCATCTATCATTAATTGTGCAGCTGTTTCAGAAGCACTTCCGTTTCCCAAAACTTCAATTAATGCAGTGGAATCGGTGAGAAATTGCTGACGTTTTTGGTGATCATTTAACAACAAATTCAACTCTTTTTGAAGATTTTCTTTTGTTAAATCATATTGAATCAGTTCTTTAATCATTGGCCGATTCATGATTAAATTGGCTAAACCAATATAGGGAACGCGAATCAATTGTCGGGCAATGAGATAATTCAATCGACTGCCTTTGTAGCAAATCACTTCCGGAATTTTCAATAAAGCCGTTTCCAACGAAGCCGTTCCGCTGGTGACCAACGCCGCTTTTGAAGCACGTAATAAATTTCGTGCATCTTTGTAAATCAATCGAATATCTTTGTTTTGCATCCATTGATGATAAAAATCAATATCGAATTGCGATACGCCGCCGATCACAAATTGTACGTCTCGAAATTGCTCAACCACCGAAATCATGACGGGTAAAACTTTCTGAATTTCTTGTCGGCGACTACCGGGAAAAAGCGCTACAATCGGACGTTCATCCAATTGATATTTTTCTTTAAACTTTTCAATATCAAATTCTTTCGGCTCTTTTTTCAACGAATCGAGCAATGGATGACCGACATAATCTACGGTATAATCAAATTTTTTGTAAAAATCTTTTTCAAATGGAAGAATACAAAACATTTTGTCGATCAACCGTTTGATTTTTTTTCCGCGTTTTTGATTCCAAGCCCATATTTGCGGAGAAATGTAATAGAATGTTTTGATTTTCTGTTGTTTCAGCCATTTTGCCATTCTGAGATTAAACCCCGGATAATCGACTAAAATCACTACATCGGGTTGAAATTTCAGAATTTCTTGTCGGCAAAGTGCCAAATTCTTGAAGATGGTGCGAAGGTTGAGAAGAACTTCGGTGAAACCCATAAATGCCAAATCGTGATAGTGTTTAATGAGTTGCAAGCCCTCTTGTTGCATCAAATCGCCACCAAAACCGCAAAAAACGGCTTGCTTGTCTTTTTGATAAAGAGCGTGCATCAAATTGGCGGCGTGCATATCGCCGGAAGCCTCTCCCACAATTAGATAATAGCGCATTTTAGACCAAATTTCAACCAAAATAATACGCCTAAGGCAACAACAACGGTAACGATTAAAATGCCGTGACCGGTTTTCTGAAAGGATTTTTTCTTATAAAACCATCTAAAAAAGAAGATATTGGGAACAATGGACAAAATGTAAAGTTTCTCTTTTGGGGCTACCCAATTATCGTGCACCAACGGAATCAAAAAATAGAGAATGGCAGTGGTTACTAATGAAAGTACCAATCCGATGAGGATGCCTTGCCACCACGAGTCGTTTTTAAACATTTGTTAAGTCTTTGAAACTGTTTAACATATTTTCTGCTGTCCAATCGGTCGAAACCGGCGTTATGGAGATATAATTTTCTTCCATAGCGCGAACATCGGTATCGGGACGATCGTCCAAACAATTATAAACGCCTGTAATCCAATAATATTTTCTACCGCGTGGATCGGTTTGTTCCACAAACTCTTCGTGCCAATCGCCTTTAGCCTGTCGACATATTCGAATGCCTTTGATGGCTTCTGTTTGTTTTTTGGGAAAGTTGATATTCAGACAGATACCTTTCGGTAACGGGTGTTGTAGCAGATGTTTGACAATTTTAGAAATCCATGGTTTCAATGGTGTCATATCGGCATTCCACGAATAATCGTCCAGCGAAAAACCCACAGATGGAAAACCCAACAACGTGCCTTCAACGGCGGCAGCCACTGTTCCCGAGTAGATAACATTCGACGAAGCGTTAGATCCGTGGTTGATACCCGAAACCAACAAATCGGGCTTTTTGCGGTTCATCAAATGAAAAGCAAATTTCACGCAATCGACCGGCGTTCCGTTGATGGCATACTCTTCGAGGTCTCTTTTTTTGGAATGATAGGTGATTTTTAACGGTTCTTCAAGCGTTAAAGAATGAGATTGACCTGATTGAACGGTGTCGGGAGCCACAACGATGATTTTTCCCGACTCGCGCATGGTTTCAATTAAAGTGCGAATGCCGGGCGATTGAATGCCGTCGTCATTCGTTATCAATATCAATGGTTTAGCGTTTTTTGTTGCCATCGATGAACAATTTACAAAGTGTCTAAATGTTTACGCATTTCGTCTTTCAACGTTTGAACTTGTTGCGAGATTTGATATTCTGCCATCTCGCTCGAATAATCGAACAATTGAGAAACCAACTTCATGCTTTCGTCTTCGTTTTCCACTTGTTTTGAAGCAATGTTGATCAATTGCACGATGCGTTCACGAGCTTCTTTCACTTGCTCCCAAGCAACATCTGTAACATATAGCTGTTGCGAAATGTTGTGTTCAAACTCTTCACGAATGGTGCGAATCAAAGCCGATTGCAACTGCAAAGTGTTCATTCCGATTTGGCTGACACGCATAACAAGTCCTTCAATTTGAATACGTTCTAAATAAAGCAGCAAACGTTCGTAGGCTTGCAAACGAATGGGAACGACCAATTTTTGTACTTCGGCATTACGCATCAGTTTTGTAAACGATTCTTGTTGTAAAATGTTCATTTTCATAACGCTATCCAACTGATCGGAAAATTGTTGTGCGTTTTTCATGATCAAACGATCATAACGCCATAAAAAGAAAAAAAGCACCAACAACATGAGAATGGATGGTGTTAAAACAAGAATGAGTGTGATGGTATCCATAATAATTTAATTTGCCATATTTTGATAAACGGTGAATGATTTTTAATCTCTTCGATCTATATCACGTTGAGCATCATTTTTCTTCAAGGTTTCGCGTTTGTCGTAATAATGTTTTCCGCGTGCCAAAGCAATATCCACTTTAGCAAAACCTTGTTCGTTGATATACATTTCTACGGGTATGATGGTCAAACCTTTCTCTTTGACTTTGTTTTGCAGTTTTTTGAGTTCACGGCGAGTCAAAAGCAGTTTTCGGTCGCGTTTAGGATCGTGGTTGGAATAGGTCCCGTATTCATATTCTGCAATGTGGGCTCCCCGCAAAAACAATTCGTCTCCCTCGAAGACACAAAACGCTTCACCCAACGAGACGCGTCCGCTGCGAATAGACTTAATTTCTGTTCCGGTAAGACAGATGCCGGCTGAAAATTTATCCAATATAAAATATTGATAAGCAGCCTTTTTATTCTTTATTCGTATGTTCTGTTGTTTTTCTTTCATGGAAGGTGGCAAAGGTAACACAATTCAGTCAAAAATGAAAAGTTTCTGAAATGTTCTGAGTTGGAATAATAAGATTTTTGTTGGTAAAAAAACGAAAGAAAACAAAGTTTAAGCTATGGCGCTTTTTGGTTTTATCGCTGAAGCTAATGATGAATTACTTAATGATATTTCTATTCTTTCGTTGCAGCCGCAATGGCAGCCACGCTGATTTTGACGTGGGGAATGACTTCCAACGCATGAATGCAGGCTTCCATAGTCGAGCCGGTGGTGATTACATCGTCGATCAATAGAAAATGTTTGCCGGTGTATGCTTCTGCGTTGTGAACGGCAAAAACAGTCTCTACATTTTTCCAACGTTCTTCACGTGATTTTTTGGTTTGTGTTTCGGTAAAGGTGGTCCGATACAAAATGTCGGTCATCATCGGTCGATTCATGCCTTTCGATAATCCGATGCCAAACATTTCGCTTTGATTGTAGCCGCGTTTTCGTAATTTTTTGGCATGTAACGGAACGGGAACAATGATGTCAACAGTTGAAAACAGTGGCGAGTTGATCAGCGTAACGCCGTATATTTCACCAAGATAGATGCCGATTTCTTTTTTGCCTTTATATTTCAGTTGATGCACTAAATGTTGAACTTTATTTCCTTTACGAAAATAGTATAAAGCAGCAGCTGCATTCAAAGGTGCTTTTCCCCAAAACACTTTGGCAACGGGATTATCATTGTGCAGATGAAAATTGGTTTGCGGTAGTTGATCTAAACACGATGTGCAAAGTATCCTTTCATTTCTTCCCAACGGCTCATTGCAAGCACAACAACAATTCGGAAAAAACAGTGATAGAAAATCTTGAAACAGCGACATTAAAAATATTTTTGATGTATGATTAAAAATTCTCATTGTAAAAAAGACTGTTTGCCACCATATTGATGAAAAACAGTCTTTTGTGTTGATACCCGCAAAAAAATTATTCGGCAGGTGTCAGTGTAGCATCGACGAAAGTGCGTGCTTGCAACTCTTTATCAAGCATATACATAGCACCCGGAGCTTTCTTTTCGATTTTTTCTAACGTTTGTAGCAACGATTCGGCATTAGCTTCCTCTTCTACTTGTTCATCTACATACCAATTGAGAAAACTGACCGATGCGTGGTCTTTCACTTCTTTGGCAATATCCACCAAGTTGTTAATCATGGCGGTTACTTTGCGTTCGTGTTCCAAAGTGTCTTTAAAAGCATCTGTAGCACTTTTCCACGAGGTTTGAACTTTGGCAATAGGTTGTAAAACAACGGTTCCGCCGCGTTCGTTCACATAACGGAAAAACTTTTGAGCATGAGTGTTTTCTTCTTGATATTGAACATACATCCAATTGGCAAAGCCGGGCATGTTTTCTTTTTGAAACCATGCAGACATGCTGAGGTACAAATAAGCTGACCAAAATTCAGCATTGATTTGGTCGTTGTAGGCTTTTTCGATTTTCTTGTCTAACATTTTTAGTCTTTGTTAAAGGTTGTTTTATAAATTTTTCGTTTGCAAAGATAGCATTATTTGGGTAAAAAAATATTTTTTGTTGAAAGTTTCCGGTTTTAGGGGTGACAAAAAAAAAAGACCGCACAAGGCGATCTTATTTTTGTTGAATAACCGAAATACAACTATTCGGCATCTGAAGAAGCGGCTGCTGAATCGTCGTCTGCTAAACCACGAGCTGTACGAACAGTAACCACAACATTTGAAGGGAAATCTAAAAATGTTAAACCTTCTTTTTTAATGTCTTTTACGCGAATAGCATCACCAACATTCAATGTTGAAATATCAACAGTGATATTTTCCGGAACATCATTCAATAAACCGCTGACACGTAATTTACGGGCTTTTTTCGTTAATTTTCCACCACGTAAAACGCCGGGGGCTGTTCCTGTGATTACAATGGGTAATGCAACAGTAATAGGTTTACCATCAATAACTTCTAAAAAGTCGATGTGAATAGGTTCATCTTTTGTCGGATGGATTTGAACTTCCTGAATAGTGGCTGTTTTTTTCACGCCGTCAATATCCAAATTAATGGCAAAAACTTCAGGTGAGAAATACACTTTGTCAAATTCTTTTTCGGAAACCGAAAAAAACAATTGATCTTTGCCACCGTAGATAACAGCAGGAACTAAACCTTTGTTACGCAACATTTTGGCATCTTTTTTCCCTACGTTCTCTCTGCGAGAACCGCTCAATGATACACTTTTCATAATAAATAAATATGTGATTTATAAAAAGAAACACAACTTGTGTTTCATAATTTTATCCAATAGTAACAAATTCGTAATGGGTGCTGATAGATTCGTGTTGATGGATGCGTTTGATAACATCGGCAATCAAATCAGCAACGCTCAAAATATGAATTTTATCCGTTTCTTGACGTGGTAAAGTATCGGTAACAATCAATTCTTCTAAATGAGAATTATTGATTCTTTCAATAGCCGGACCTGATAAAACAGCATGTGTACAAATGGCACGCACACTTTTAGCACCTTCGGCTTCCATCAATTCTGCAGCTTTACAAAGGGTGCCGCCGGTATCGATGATGTCGTCTACCAAAACCACATTTTTGCCTTTTACATCACCAATAATAGTCATTTTGTCCACTTTATTGGCAACAGAGCGTTGTTTATAGCACAAAACCAAATCGCATTTCAAAAATTTGGCATAAGCATTGGCACGTTTAGCACCACCTGTATCGGGAGCAGCAATGACCAAATTATCAAGATTCAAATTCTGTAAATAAGGAACAAAAATGCTGGATGCATACAAGTGATCAACCGGAAGATTAAAAAATCCTTGAATTTGATCGGAATGTAAATCCATGGTTACTAATCTGGAAATGCCGGCAGCGGTTAAAATATCTGCCAACAATTTCGATCCGATAGCTACACGTGGTTTGTCTTTTCTGTCTTGTCTTGCAAATCCGAAATAGGGAATCACAGCCACAATACGATCCGCTGAAGCGCGTTTAGCGGCATCAATCATCAACAAAAGCTCCATCATGTTATCTGCGGGAGCAAAAGTTGATTGGATGATAAAAACATCGTTACCGCGAACGGTGTCTTCCAAACAAGTTTGAAATTCGCCATCGGCAAATTGTGTAACATTCACTTTGCCAAGCTCTTGTCCATAAACATTTGCGATTTTCTCCGCTAAATAATGTGTAGCTCTACCGGAAAAAATCTGTGCTATTCGTTCTGCCATTTTATATTAAAATAAAGATTTTAAAAACGGGTGCAAAGGTACGCTTTTGCCACAAAAAAAAAAATTTTTTTTATATTTGTAAAAATAAAAAAACTGACTACCTTTGCACCCGCAAAAGTTCATCGAATTGATGCGCCCAAGTGGCGGAATTGGTAGACGCGTCGGTCTCAAAAACCGATGAGGTAACACTCGTGCCAGTTCGATCCTGGCCTTGGGTACAATTTAAAGAAAACCGCTGATAATTAACATTATTCAGCGGTTTTTGCTTTTATTACAACTGTTTTTTGGTTTTTCTTCCTCCTTTTTCAATCATTTAAAGAGAGGGGGACGCTGCAAAAACCTGTTTTGGTTAGAATCATTTGTTCGCAAATTCCGGCATTCAATAACGCTTTTTTCGCTTCCAAAACAAATAAATCCAATTCCGAAGGGTCGTGAGCATCGGTGCTGATGATAACGGGAATCTTCATATCCTTTAAAAATGGCAACCATTGTGTTTCCGGATAAAAATCCCAATAGCGTTTTTTATACAATCCTCGCGTATTGATTTCGACAATGAGTTTTTTTTGTCGAGCCAAATCCAATGTTTCTAACAGCAATTTTCGATACCATGATTCATCGGTTGTGAAATATCGATTTTGATTATGCATGATAATTTTATCGAAATGTCCTAAGATTTCAAAATGTTCGGTCTCCATCATTTCGTTCACTTGTTCAAAATATCGTCGAACGGCCGGCTGAATGTTACCGTCAAAAAGCGTTTGTAGTCCCTCGTCGTAGCTGGCTTGTCGACTACCGTCAATAAACCAAAGAGAATCACATCCTTGACGACAAACCAAATGCACCGAACCGATGATATAATCTAAATGATGGTCTTTTCGAAATTGATCAAATGGATAGCTTTGACCGGTAATAAAATCGGCTTCAACGCCAAGGAATAGATCTATTTGATGAGAATATTTCATTTGTAAGTTTCTGATTTCTTGGCAATAATCCACTATATTTTCAGGCGTTAAAGCAAAATGATTAGGGAAGGGCACAGGGGCATGTCCGGAAAAGCCCAAGGCTTTAAAATTTTTTTGTAAAGCCGATTCAACATATTTTTCAGGCTCTGACGCTCCATCGCAAAACTTAGTATGTGTATGAAAATTAAACATGACTCAAAAATAAAAATGAATTAGAAAAATTGGATGTTAAAATAGGTGTTATCAAAGCCATTCTTTGATTATTTTTTTTAATATGATGGGTACTGGTTTTTGTTGAAGATCAGTGATACTTAATAAAAGGTGTGATGTAGATAATGAAATGTCGTTCAAGGGTAGGGTGGCAAAAGTAAACGAAACATGAAGCTGTCGGTGGGTGAGTTTTTGTGATTTTCGAATGATTTTTTCAAAATGTGGCGGCGTGGAAAAAAGGGAAGCGGATTTCCAAAAGTCGAATTGAGCGAGTGTAGCATCATCTATGAGAGAAGTTGTTTCAATAAGAGGAAATTCGTAGAGATTTTTCCAAATATCTTTTTGTGTGCGTTGAGAAAGCACTGTCAAAGTCGGTTGTGTAGAAGTTTGAAGGACAAGATAATTCAAAAAACGTGTTTTGATTGGAATTTGTTTTAGTTTTATCGGATAAAGATCGGTTTTTTGAGTAATAAAGGCTTGACAAGACGATTGGCAAGGACAAGTTTCACAATGAGGATGAGTAGGAGTGCATTGCATGGCACCAAAATCCATCATGGCTTCGTTGAAATTGCCGGCGTGTTCGAAATCAAAAAATGATTCTAAAGCATGACGAATTTCATTTTTTCCGGCAGTGGTATCAATAGGCGTTTTGATGCCAAAAAGGCGAGAAACAACACGAAAAACATTGCCGTCCATTAAAGGTACCGGTTGGTTAAAGCCGATGGAAGCGATGGCGGCAGCGGTATATTCTCCGATACCTTTTAATTTTTTTAAAGTTTCGTAATCGTGAG
>JAQUSR010000186.1 GCA_028710155.1 Bacteroidales bacterium
GGCACAATTCCTCCGCCTAAAACCCGATCCAACTCCACACTTTGTGTGCTAATTCGGGCTTCATCTTTAATACTAACTTCTTTTATAGCAATCGGTTGTGTGTTTCGTTGTGATTGTCCGACATTACTTATCGTTGCCGAAGAACCGCTAACGACCACCTCTTCTTGAAAAGTATTCCACGATTTGCAAGAGGGGCAACAGCCCACCCATTTTGCCGATTGAAATCCACAATTAGAACAGAACCAAGCAGTTTTAAGTTTTGCCATAGTCAAATTTTTGATGAGCAAAGTTAATGTTTTTCTCGAAGAATCATCTTATGAAAATTGAAACAAAAGTGTTTTTACCGATATCGATAATCCAAAAAAAGCAAAAATAGTTCAACAAAAAACAACCAATTATAAGGAATAATATTACCTTTGCACCTTATTTTATGGAAATTATTTCACCGATAATCAATGGGAGTTTAGTCGGCATAACGCTGGCTTTAATGTTTGGACCGGCTTTTATTGTGTTGCTAACCACAAGTTTGCAACGAGGTTTTAAAGCCGGCGTCTCGTTTGCTGTCGGTGTTTTTATCAGCGATGCCCTCATCCTCACGTTAGCATGGTTCGGCTTATCGCAATTTTTGGGAGCCGACCCGCGAGAAAACATCTATTTCTCCATAATCGGCGGTATTGTATTGATTTTGTTTGGGGCTTTTACCTTTTTCAAATCATCTTTCGAACGAAAAGAAAATCCGGAAAACGAAGAATCACAAATTTTGTTGGATGCATCTGAATACGAGCAACGGTCTTCCTCAAAATTGTGGCAACATTTTTTCAACGACGCCCCTTCCCGCTCCTATGTTTATGTGTTGAAAGGTTTATTCTTAAATGTTATGAATCCGGGCGTATGGTTTGTTTGGATTACCGCCATGGTTACTTTTGGCTCCACTTATGCCGGAAAAGCAGGTCCCGTTGCACTTTTTTTTGGATCTACCCTTATCACAGCCTTTATGTTTGATATTCTCAAAGCTTTTATAGCCGGTCGATTAAAAAATATTCTCAAAAATAAATTCATCCATCGGCTGAATCAAATCATTGGCATTATCCTCATTGCTTTTGGCGTATATTTGATTATCAATAATTTCTACGATCTCAATCAACTTATTGATCAAATTAATCTTTAATAGTATTTATTCTCATCATAAAAAATCAATCAAAATGAAACAGACTTTTTCAATCAAGAAATTGCTGATTTTCTTTGTGATATGTAGTTTCTATCATATTGCAACGGCTCAAAATCAGCAACAAATCAACAACGCAGGTTTTGAACAATGGGAAGGCTCCGACGATTTTATCGAACCCGTTCAATGGAGCTCATTTATGCACACCGAATGTTCCAATCCATACTATTTGAATCTATTACGTCATCGCCAAATAGAACCTTCTACGAGTGTGCGTCCCGGATCCGACGGCACTTCCAGCGCCAGAATTTTTGCCCGCGATGCCAGCATGATGGGTTACACCATTATTGCCAACGGTAATGTAACTACCGGTCGCGTTTTTGCCCAAGATGTTAATTTAGACCAAGCCGGCAATAAAACCAAACGCGAAGAAACCGGATTCAATCATCCTTTTACTGCTCATCCGGATTCTGTAACCTTTTGGGTAAGAAATAATTGCATTGATGTTGCACAATTATCCTATATGAAAGCCATCATTCATGACAACACCGACTATTTTATACCGCTATCCGGCTTGAACGATTATGATCATGCAGTCGGTGTAGCCACCGCCACTTTTCACAACGAAGGAAATATTTGGGTGCGTCAATCGGTGCCTTTCGACTACGATACCTATCAAGCCACCGATCCGCAATATATGCTGATGTTTTTTAACACTAATGTAGAAGCCGCTGTGGGCAACCCGTCGGACGAATTATTCATCGACGATATTTTTTTGATTTATCAACCCGCCGTTTCTGTTAATACCATTACACCTACCAATTTTCTTGTCAATGCCTCTTCCGGAGCTGCAATATCCATTCCTTTTACCTTGACTGGAACTATGTCGCCCGACAATTTAAACGCACCGGCCAATGAGGTTATAGCTCAACTTTCTGATGCTACCGGCAATTTCGATAATCCCATCATTTTAGGTTCACTCACCACCAACGAAAGCGGCGTTATCAACGGAACTATTCCGGCAGGCACTCCGGTAGGCAACGGCTACCGCGTGCGCATTGTTACAACCAACTATCCCATGATTTCCGCCGATAACGGCATCGACCTATCCATCACTTATCCCGCATGCACCGTAACTGTTTCCGCTTTGCCCACCAATGGCGGTATCGTTACCGGCGGCGGCACTTTTGATTACGGAACAGAAATCACCGTTGAAGCTGCTGCCAACGAAGGCTTCCTTTTTGTCAATTGGCTAAACAACGGCGTTCAAATCTCCATTCAAGAAAATTACACTTTTATTGTTACCGAAAACATCGAATTAGTCGCCAATTTCAGCGAGATAGGCAACTATTCTGTTACAGTATCCGCATCGCCCATTGAAGCGGGAACCGTTAGTGGAGCTGGCAATTACTCGGAAGGAAGCAACGTAACCGTCAGCACCATTCCCAACGAAGGCTACACTTTTTTGTATTGGACTCAAAACGACCAACAAATCTCAACCGAAACCACCTACTCGTTCACCATTACCGACCATTGCAATATGATTGCTCATTATAGCATCAACACTTATGAGATTACCGTTACTGCCGATCCGCCCATAGGAGGAACGGTTTTTGGTGGCGGCACCTTCCCGTTTGGATCAGAAATTACCGTTCATGCAACGGCATATCCTAACTACACTTTTTCCGGCTGGACTTTTAATAACGAAACCCTTTCACTCGAAGAAGATTTTACGCTGACGGTTACCGAAAACATGCCGTTGATAGGCCATTTCGAGCTCAAAAGTTCCATTTCTGAAATAGAAAATACTAGTTTCCGAGCTTATTCTTCTCGACAAAAAATCATCATAGAATCCACCCAATCGGGCGAAGCTTATCTTTACAACTTACAAGGACAATTGGTGCAAAAAATGATGGTTTCGCAAGGGAAATCGACCATTTCAGTTTCCGAAAGCGGTGTCTATTTTTTGCGACTGAAGGCACAAATTCAAAAAATTATCGTAACATTTTAATCTTCTATGAAGGGCTTTTATTCGCTTAGCTCCGCAAAACCCTTATTTTTGAAAACTCTTTTTTTGTGCCATAAATAACTCTACTTTTGCACACCTCAAAAGTTAAATAAATCAAAAGATGAATATCGCAGATAGAATATTGAACATGGAAGAGTCGGCGACTCTTGCCATGACCCAAAAAGGACGTGAATTAGCTCAAAAGGGACACGATGTAATTAGCTTGAGCATTGGAGAACCCGATTTTAACACCCCTGAATTTATCAAAAAAGCGGCTATCAAAGCTATGGATGATAATTTCACTCATTATTCACCGGTACCGGGATATATGGATGTTCGCGAAGCCGTATGTCGGAAACTCAAAAGAGACAACAATTTGGATTTTAAACCGGAAAATATTGTCATTACCACCGGAGCTAAACAAGCTTTGGCAAATGTTATTT
>JAQUSR010000037.1 GCA_028710155.1 Bacteroidales bacterium
GTTAGTATTCCGGAGTATTATTATAAGGTGATTTTAGTACATACAGTTGAATATCAACAAGGATTGGCTTTTTTCATTCGTAACGAAAAAGCCACAAGTACCGATTTGAAAACATTTGTGATTTCCATTGATTCACTTGAAGAGAAAATTAATGTGGATTTTTGTGCACCACTCAGCGATTCCATTCAACAAAATATTGAGAATCACGTAGATTGGGATGCTTGGCTGTTCGATTAATAAGGAAATCGACCCCTTGAGAAAGACTATTCCGCTGTTCGAGTTGTTTTTTTCAATTCAAAATTTTTGCCCAGATACACTCTTCGTACCTGCTCATCTTCTGCCAATTCTTCTGCCGTTCCCGATTTTAATACCGACCCCTCAAATAATAAATAAGAGCGATCTGTTACCGCCAACGTTTCTTGAACATTATGATCGGTAATCAATACACCAATATTTTTTTGAGCCAAAGCAGAAACAATATTTTGAATATCTTCGACTGAAATCGGATCAACACCGGCAAACGGTTCATCCAACAAAATAAAATTCGGACGCACAGCCAACGCACGAGCAATTTCGGTTCGCCGCCGCTCGCCTCCCGACAACTGAATACCTTTGCTTTTACGAATATGATTCAAACTAAATTCGTCAATCAACTCTTCGAGACGATCTTTGCGTTCGGCTTTACTCAACTTGGTGAATTCCAGCACACTCATAATGTTGTCTTCAACACTCAACGACCGAAATACAGAGGCTTCTTGTGCCAAATATCCGATGCCGCGTTGCGCCCGTTTGTACATCGGCTCTTTGGTAATACATTGCTCGTCTAAATAAACTTCGCCCGACAACGGCTTAATCAAACCTACAACCATATAAAATGTTGTGGTTTTTCCGGCACCGTTGGGACCTAAAAGTCCCACAATTTCTCCTTGATTAACCTCCACAGAAACGCTGTTAACCACCGTCCGTTTGTGATATATTTTGACTAAATTTTCTGTTCGTAGTTTCATAAGTGTATCGGAGATGAAAGGTTTTACATTATGCCCTCTTTCAAAATATCGTGCAGATGAATCACACCTACATATTGTTCGTTTTCAACCACCAACAATTGCGTGATACTGTGGTTTCGCATGATGGATAACGCATCAACCACCAACGTTTTACAATCGATGGTACGCGGATTGGGCGACATCACATCTATAGCCGTTACGGTTTCAATATTTAGATTTTTTTGCAACATTCGCCGTAAGTCGCCATCGGTGATAATGCCTAACAACTTTCCGTTTTCGGTAACAGCGGTGGAGCCTAAACGTTTGGAAGAAATTTCGATGATCACATCGCGAATGTTGGCAGCGGGAGAAACTTCGGGTTTGGCGTTGTGCGGATACAACTCTTCGACCGTCAAATAGAGTCTTTTACCCAATACGCCGCCCGGATGATTACGAGCAAAATCGTTAGGTGTAAAATGACGATATTCGACCAGTGCCATAGCCAACGCATCGCCCATGACCAATTGTGCTGTTGTTGAAGATGTCGGCGCTAAATTGAACAATCCTGCCTCTTTTTCAATATGACAATTGATGATGAAATCGGCTTGTTTGGCTAAATAGGAGGTGATATCGCTCACCATGGCTATCAATTTATTACCGTAGGTTTTCAATAGTGGAACCAACATTTTTATTTCAGGTGTGTTTCCGCTGCGCGAGATGCAAATAATGACATCGTCTTTCTGAATCATTCCCAAATCGCCATGAATCGCATCGGCGGCGTGCATAAACATTGCAGGCGTTCCTGTAGAGTTGAAAGTTGCCACAATTTTTTGTCCGATATTGGCACTTTTTCCGATTCCCGTAACCACTACACGTCCCGTGGCATCGTAAATGGCTTTCACACATTGTGCAAAATCTTCATCGACAAAATCGGGTAAATATTGAATGGCTTCAATTTCTTCCCGAATGGTTTGTTGTGCGCGTTGAATAATCTGTTCGTTGGTCATTTTTATAATTTAAGATGAAAACCGCCTCAATAACGATTTAAGATACTTTTTCTTGTAACGATTTGAATCCTTTACCCAAAATTTCTTGTGCTTCAACGATCGTAATGAATGCAGAAGGGTCAATTTTGAAAATATATTGTTGTAAATCCGGAACTTCACGTCTGTTAACCACTGTAAACAACACCTCTTTTTCCTCTTTGGTGTACATGCCTTTGGCACTGAAAATGGTGCCGCCGCGATGCAAATCGTTGATGATGGCATTCCGAATTTCTTCACTTTTTTCAGAAATAATATACATGATTTTGTCATCCGAAAAACCACGCATGACAATATCAATCACCTTGCCCATGATGAAAATTGTCAACCACGAGTACAACGGAATTTTCCAATCTTGAAACATCAAAAAGCCGAAAATGACAATCACCGAATCAACCATCATCAGTTGAGTTCCTTGCGGAATTTTGGTGAACTTGGTTAGAATGGAGGCAATAACATCTGTGCCTCCGCTAGAAGCACGTGCTTTGAAAATCAATCCGACACCGATACCCATGATTAAGCCGCCAAAAATACTTGCTAACAACACTTCGTCGTGCAAATTGAGCGGATCGGCTCCAAACAAATAAATCAAACCATCGGTAAAAACTGCCGTTAATATAAAGCAAATAAATGTTTTAGCTCCAAATCGCGGACCTAAAACTTTCAATCCGATAAGGGTCAACGGCAAATTAAAACACAAAGCTGCCATACCTACCGGAAAACCCAATTTATAATGTAACACAATGGAAATGCCGTAAATACCTCCCGGAACAATTTTATAGGGAGTCATAAAAAATGCATATCCTAATGCCAAAATAAAGGTTCCCAACACCAAACTGGCGTAAGAGATAAACCAGCTTTTTGAAAAAATCTTTTCTTTAAACAATTGTGGCTTAATGGTTTTCATAAACTAATAAGTTATTGAGGCTGTGATTCGTTAGCTTTTCGTAACATAGGCGGAATGGAATCCATGTCATCGTCTGTAAAACGTCTGACCAAATTTTTGTTATGCACAAAAGCAAGCACAATGGTGCGAATAACGGTATAGGCAGGAATGGCTAAAATCATGCCTGTAATACCGGCAATATTGCCACCCATAATGATAACGATAAAAATTTCCAATGGATGAGCTTTAACACTTTTTGAATAGATAATAGGTTGTAAAACAATGTTATCAATCAAATTGGAAACAACAAAAACGGCAATAACCGTAATGGCTATCCATCCCAAGCCGGTGTAAACGCCGCTTGCCATCGTTGCAATCAGGGCTAAAAGAACACCTACCGTGCCTCCGATAAGCGGACCTAAATAAGGAATCACGTTGAACAATCCGCCTAAAAATCCGATGAGCAAAGCATTGGGAATACCAAAAATAGTTAATCCGATGATTTCCAACGTCATCATTGAGGCAAGTTCGCAAAGTATTCCGACAAAATAGCGCGTTAGCAGGTTTTTGATTTTATGATAGGTTTCTAAAATATGGTGACGATGTGCTTTAGGCAGTAAATTGATCATCTTTTTAGAAATGGAAAGATTGTCTTTCAACAAGAAAAAAGTGATGAACAAAATGGAAAACAATCCCATGGCAAACGATCCGGTAAACGAAAATATTCCTGAAAAAATTTCACCGAGTTTGTCTAATGAAATAAAATCCTGTATTCTATCCATTACGGTATGTTCGGCTTTGATCAACAAATCCTCCATGCCGTTTTCGACGATATATTGATGAATGATTGTGTAGCTGCCTCTGAATTTGTCGGAGAAATCCACAAATTGAATTTTTGAAATCATGTTTACTTGACTGATAATTAAGGGAGCAAAGGCAAACAAAAATCCAAAAAACAATATTAAAATCAACAATATGATTAAACAGACATTGACTCCATGTGGGATTTTGAATTTTTTGATTTTTAAGCTGTCCATCTTTTTTAACAGCGGCTGTGTAATCAAGGTCAGCACCAACGCGGTGATGATGTAAGCCGTGATTTCTGAAAAATACCAGCAAAGCAATGCGACTATCAAAAAGCCGATGATCGTAATCCACAATTTCAATTGTTTCGACATGGAATTTCGTTTTAATTATTTGAATATCTTTGTTCTACAAACAAAATTTTGAATATTTCAACGATGGTTGACAAACTCTCAAAAACATTTTTAAAGAGCCTTGCACAAGGAAACGAAGAGAAAAAAATAAAACTCTCCGAACCTTGTGTATCGACTCTGATTTTTGTTATTGTATTAATTTCCAATAAATGACACTGATGTGAATGACTTATTACTCAAAATATGATTCATCTCGCGACCTTCGTCAAGAATCACTTTTTTTGAATGGAAGTGATGCTGTCGGAGCAATTAGAACCAACTTCAAAATCTAATAAGCCCGTGCAAAATAAACCCGTTGTTGAGAGGGCTTTCCGGAATAGACACATTTTCCGACTTCTTTTACGCCGTCAATGGGAACCATGCGGATGGTGGCTTTGGTTTCGTCTTTGATTTTTTGTTCGGTTTCGGGTGTTCCATCCCAATGTGCCAACAAAAATCCGCCTTTTTCGATTTCCACCTTAAACTCTTCCCAACTATCAACCGGACGTGTTTTCGATATACGCATCTCTTTTGCGCGGTTGTAGAGGTTAATTTGAATTTCTTCCAACATTTTCGGAACAGCGGTTTGAACTTCGTCCAACTTAATCACCATTTTTTCCAACGTATCGCGACGAGCCATTTCGATGGTGCCGTTTTCCAAATCTCGTGCTCCGATGGCTAAACGCACCGGAACTCCTTTAAATTCGTATTCGTGAAATTTCCAACCCGGTTTTTGGGTATCGCGGTTATCATATTTAACTGTAATTCCTTGTGCTTCTAATCCTTTTTGAATCTTTTCGACCACTGCGTTAATTTCTGCCAATTGCTCCAATTGTTTGTAAATCGGCACGATGGCAACTTGAATAGGAGCCAATTTCGGCGGCAATACCAAACCGTTGTCATCGGAGTGTGTCATAATCAACGCACCCATTAAACGGGTAGAAACGCCCCACGAGGTTGCCCAAACATATTCCAACTTATTGTCTTTGTTCAAAAATTGAACATTGAAGGCTTTGGCAAAATTTTGTCCCAAAAAGTGGCTGGTGCCTGCCTGCAATGCTTTTCCATCTTGCATCATGGCTTCAATACAGTAGGTATCCAAAGCACCGGCAAAACGCTCATTCGGCGATTTCACCCCTAAAACCACCGGAATTGCCATATAGTTTTCGGCAAAATCGGCATAAACGTGAATCATTTTTTGAGCCTCCGCCTCTGCCTCTTCGCGAGTGGCATGTGCGGTGTGTCCCTCTTGCCATAAAAATTCGGCAGTGCGCAAAAACAACCGTGTTCGCATCTCCCAACGAACCACATTGGCCCATTGATTGCACAAAATCGGCAAATCGCGATACGATTGAATCCAATTTTTATACGTATCCCAAATGATGGTTTCCGACGTTGGACGAACAATCAGCTCCTCTTCCAATTTTGCATCAGGATCGACTATTAAACCATCTCCTTGTTCGTTCTTTTTCAAACGATAATGCGTTACTACCGCACACTCTTTCGCAAAACCTTCCACATGTTCGGCTTCGCGACTAAAAAACGATTTGGGAATAAAAAGCGGGAAGTAAGCGTTGACATGTCCCGTATTTTTAAACATTTTGTCCAATACATCATGCATGGTTTCCCAAATGGCATAGCCATAAGGTTTAATAACCATACATCCACGAACGGCAGAGTTTTCAGCCAAATCAGCTCTGTAGACCAACTCGTTATACCATTCCGAATAATTTTCTTCTCTTGTTGAAAAATCTTTTGCCATAAAATTCTTTAAAATATAATCGTGTAATAATTATTACCAAAAAACGTTTTACATTTGCGGCGGCAAAATTAATTAAAGAATCTGAATAAAAATACCTATTTAATGAATAAAAATAAAAGTTTGGATGAATGATGACGAACCGACAAAATGACCTCATTACAAAAAAACAACCTGTTGAACGTAAGTATCAATGGTTGATTTCTGGTATAATTTTTGGTGTTGTTATGTTCGTTGTTAGTTTTTTTATTCATGATTTTGCTTTAACACCGCGAAATATCATGATTTCTTTTGTGATATGGATGATTGGTGGACTTTTTTATGGTTTGATCATGAAATGGTTTTTCTTCAACCCACGTTCTAAAAAGAAAAATGAATTAGAAAAGTGATGTAACCGATTGAAATGAAAACGTCTTATAAAATAAGTTGATAAATAACAAATAAAAAAATGTATCAAATCCTTGATGAGAAAATCACAAAAATGATTCTGAAAAAGAGGACGGATCTACTAAAAAAATATCATTATGAAAGCACAAATTTTAATTCTGATCATCGTTGTAATGGTGTTCATGGGCTGCACCTCAACCTATCAAGCCACCAACGACTATTTTGATGACGGATTATACAACACTTCCGTTAATCAAAAGCAGGCAAAATCAAGCAACGCCATGCGTTCTGATTATCGCAACACAACAGCTGCTACCGAAACAAAACCTTCGGAAAAATCGTATGCTCAAGAATATGTTGATTATTCAAAATTGGACAAAAATAATTCACAATCTGTTGTTTACCAATTAGATTCTATCACTCATGATGTTTATAAAGACGATTCTTTGGGCGATGTTCATGTGATCAACAACTACTATTCAGAAGATTACGAATCGCGTTTGAAACGTTTTCACGGCGATGAAGAATACGAATCCTATTTCGATGTCGAAGGTGACGGTGAAACCTACGACAACGTCAATGTCTATGTCAATAGCGGATGGGGCTATCCCTACTATTCGTCATGGGATTATTATTGGGGCTATCCATATTACGGATGGAGTTGGGGATGGAGTTATCCCTATTATGTTAGTCCCTATTGGGGCTGGGGTTATAACCCGTATTACGCCTATGGACCCTATTGGGGCGGCGGTTGTTGGGATTGCGGTCATCACGGACCCGGTGGCGGACCACACGACAACTACGACTATTACGGACGGCGATATGGTCGCGGCAGCAGCGATGGAGTCGGTCGCACGCGTGAAACAGCCGGCGGTAGTGGTTTAGGAAGCGGAATTGAAAACCCCTCTTCAAGACGCACTGTAGCATCATCCGGAACAGCAGCAAGACCATCGTCAAGCAGTCGTGGAACGGCAACGGGAAACACCTCCTCACGTCAATCAAGTGCTACTCCGACAGGAGCTTATACCCGTATTAAATCCGATAACACAACAGCTAATCGCTATAGTCCGGCTACAGTAACCACAAATAATACCTCTTCATCGCGTCAATCGCAAGGAGTCGCTTCCGGCAATAATCCGTCTTCCAGAATGAATCATTCGGGAACATCCGTTAATACCAATTCCGGTCGTAGCAGATATTCGTCCGGCAATACTAATAGTAGTACTTCACGCTACTCTTCCGGAAATTCGAGTAGCTCCTCCCGATACAACTCAAGTTCGTCCAGCAACAATAGAGGCAGCAGCTACAATCGTAGTAATTCGAGCAGCTCTTCACGCAGTTCAAGCTATAATTCAGGATCATCCTCACGTAGCAGTAGCAGCGGTTTTAGTGGCGGCGGAAGCAGAAGTTCGGGCGGAAGTTCAAGCGGCGGCGGACGTAGCGGTGGCGGCAGACATTAATAACGGACTCATTTCTTGTTGCCGTATTGATTAACTTTAAAATTATTACAATGAAATACTTACAAAAAATAACCATGGCAGCAGCCATCATTTTGTTGCCAACAATGCTTTTCGGACAATATGTCGAAGATGTTTTAAGACCTTCCAATCTTATGTATAAGGGAACAGCTCGTTTTACCGGTATGAGCGGCGCCTTTGGTGCTTTGGGTGGCGATTTTACCACATTGAGTATCAATCCGGCAGGCATTGGAATGTACAATAAAACAGAGTTCGTTTTATCACCTTCGTTGTATAATACTAAATCGGAATCCGAATTTTTTGGTACTACTGCCGAAGAACATCAAACCCATTTCAACCTGAATAATGTTGGTATGGTAATTCCGTTTAATGTTTCTGATCCAACGGTGAAAACCTTGCATTTCGGAATTGGTTTCAATCGATTGCAAGATTTCTACAACCGCTCTTATATCGATGGTTTCAACAACCAATCTTCGTTTTTGACCGGTTTAGCCGGCGAGGCCAATACTTATGGCATTGATGTCTTTAATCCCATTTATCCCGAAGATTTAGCAGCTTCAACATTATTGATTTTCTCGAATAATAACTTATGGACTAACGACAATCCCAACGGCAACGTTCAACAATCGGGCTATTTGGAAACACGCGGTGCCATTAACGAAATGGTAATTTCGTTTGGCGGAAATATTCACGATAAATTGTATTTCGGTATCACGGCAGGCATTCCATTCTATTACTATCGAAGAAATTACGATTATTCAGAAACAGATGTGCTCAATATCGCTGACACCACTAATCCTTTTCAATCCATGATTTATTCGGAATATTTATCGACTAACGGAACCGGAATTAACGGAAAATTCGGCTTGATTTACAAACCTATTGATTGGTTACGTATCGGTGCTGCCATTCATACACCTACTTACTATTGGAATATACGCGAATCGTGGAATTATGCCATGAGTTCCTACTTCGATGACGATATTTTAGATCCATATAGCAACGATTCTATGTATGTCAATCATATTTCAGATGCAACGCCTGATGGCTACAATTCGTATGAAGTTACCACCGGAATGCGTGTCATCGGGTCGGTAGCTGCCACAATTGGCAGATATGGTTTGGTGGATGTCGATTACGAGTGGGCTGACCAAAAAAGCAGTCGTATATCGCCCTCATCTTCTTACAAAGATCTTAATAATGCCATTCGCAGCGATTTGCGAAGTCAACATATTGTGCGTGCCGGAACAGAATGGAAATATCAAAACTTTTTCTTACGTGGCGGTTATGCTTGGTACAGCAATCCGTATAAAGAGACAGTGAACAATACCTCGATGCACGCATGGTCGTTGGGTTGCGGTGTTCGTATTCAAAATTTCGGAATCGATTTTGCGTACCAACATTTAGCCGGAAAATCAGATTATTATCTGTATAATTTAACTACCGCTAACGCTGCCGCCAACATGAAAAACAGAGCCAATAGCTATGTTTTAACGTTGAGTTTAAGATATTAAGCGTTCGGCAATTCTACCATTCCAATTTGTTTTATTCCATCCATTTTCACCTTAAACGGTTGTTGGAATCGAATATGTTTACAAAATCTCGTCTCTTCGATGAGATTTTGTTTTTGTAGCACATCCCATCGAATAAATTCAGAGGTAGAATCGTGTTGTACAGAGAAATAACCGACATTCATCGAAGTTACATTATGAAAAAAATGAGAGCCTGAAGAGGGATCCAAAGGAAAACCATCAAAACTGGTTTCTACGATCACTTTAGCATTTGAGATTTGCGACCATCGCACAGGAATGCCGATAAAACGGTCGCGACTGCCCCAACGTCCGGGTCCTATTAACAAATAATGGCGTTGTTCGTCTATCATTTTTCGATTGAGTTGTTCAATTTCTTGGGCAATTTGTAGCGTCGCAGTTTTATCAAAGTTTTGAAGATCGACATAAATAAGATCCGTTAAACCATTAATCACTCCATTACCCATCACTTTTTCGGCAAACAATAGTAAGGATTCTTTTTTCAAAGCGGATAGATCCACATTGTAATCATTTTGATTTCCTGTCAGCGGTTTGATTTGTAACAGATAAAAAGTGGTTTTTCCCTCGTCATCAGGCGTCATATCCACTGCAAATTCTATTTCTACAGAGCATCCCATTGCCTCTTTCATCACATCCATCACTACTTCAATTGTTTTTGAAAGCGGTATATAATTGTATTTTAAAATATCCTGAAAATTGACAATAGGTTTTCCCTGCATATCAACACCCGGATAAAAACATTGATTATTAACATTATAAATAGATGCAGTATGATTTAAATTACCGTGTTCTTTGGCTGTTTCGATGGGCAGTTTGATTAATCCCGCATCTTCGCCTTCTTCCATATTCAGTTCAAATTTTGTTAAATCAACTGCATAGAAATGGGTTTGTGATAAACAAATTTGATCTTCGTGTGAATAAATATCAATTTGGGGATATTTGGGACAATAGCAATAGCTTCGTTCGCCATCCACAACATAACAGCCTAAACCAACCGCCAAACGAGCAAAACCATCGTCAGGTTCCATGTGTCCAATGGGATAGTAATTGTGCGATTGAGCTACTCCGCTGATATGTGGATAAAAATAGTCACCAAACTGTTGTCCTACAACCTCTTGAATGACTACTGCCATTTTTTCTTCTTCAATTTTATAGTGAATGGCATTAATATAATCGCGTGCTGTTTTGGAAAAAACTGATGCATACACCATTTTGATGGCTTCTTCGCATTGTTGAACACGTTTTTCGATGAGCGGATGACTATTAGGAATCAAATAAGTTTCAAAAATTCCGGCAAAAGGTTGCATTTGCGAATCCTCGAAAAGACCGGACGATCGAACCGCCAAAGGTTTTCGCGTCATTTTTACCAATTTTTTAATACGATCGCGAAGATCTTTTGGTAATTTGGCTGCCATAAACCGTTGACGAATAATTTCATAATCAACCGTTTCAGTAATTAAATGTTTCAGATTATTGGTGGTTAAAAATTTCTCAAAAGCATCGCTTCCGATGACAAACGAATGTGGTGCACGAATGTTAATATTGGGCAAAAAACAATCAAAATCAATATTGTAAATCAATGAGTTGATAAATGCTACGCCACGACCTTTTCCGCCAAAAAGTCCGCTATACAATGAAACAATATTTCTATCGTCATACAAATGTGCATCTTCAAATTTGATCACTTTTCCTTTATGTTGCTCGCTACGATATAAAATCATGGCATCTAACACAAACTTTCGCACCTCTTTCGGAGTCATAAAATCTTCAATACGATAGAATTGAAGCATTCGTGCCAATTGCACTTCGCCTCTTGCCATAAACCACATCGAAAAATGGTTGCGTTTGGCATGAAATAGCAAAATATCGTCCGGAATGCGTTTCAACAACTCTTCAAACTCCATCATTGTATGCGCTACGGCAACGACCTCTTTTTGGTGATTTTTGAATTTGAAATCGCCAAAACCCAAATAGGTAATGATAAAATCTTCAACATCTTGTAATAATGTTTCCGAATTTTTATCAATAAAAGCAGCATTGAGCAATTGTGCCGATTTTTTGTTGCTCACATCCGATGATTGAATAATAATAGGAAGATCTTGGTTGAGATTACGCACCTGCTTTACCAAACGGAAACCCGCTTTTTCATCCATAATACCATGATTCCAAAAACGCACATCAGATATGATACACAATAAATTATCTCGATAAGTATAAAATAATTCAATAGCATCTTCGTAGGTGGTGGCATGTAAAATTTTGGGTCTTGCGCGCAATTTTAACATCTTTTCCATTTCGTTGCCCCCTACTTCATCCAAAATACGTTGTGTCTGTTCCATAATGCCGGAATAAAGCAACGGCAAATACCGAGAATAATATTTTGGAGAATCTTCTACCAACAAAATCACCCGCACCAAACCCAATTTGGTATCGTTTTCTACATTGACACGATCTTCCAAAATTTTGATCATGGCAAAAAATATTTTGGAATCGCCGTTCCAAACATACACATCATCAATAGCTTCCAATTTGTGGGAACTTTGTTCAAACCGATAAATATCGCCATTATTATTCAGCAACAAGAAGATAGGAATATAGGGATAATTGTTGCGAATTTGTCGGCTGATGTCTAATTGCAGAGTTTGGTCAACTCCCATCATCAAAATTACTAAATCAAAATGTTTGGATTGTAGCCATTCCATGGCTTCTTCTTTGGTGGAAACGCCGGTGATGCGTGGCACTGCCGAGATGTTAAACTGATAAAACTCACCTAAAATATGCGATGCGATCGTTCCTTCACTTTCAATACAAAACGCATCATATAAATTGGCAACCAAAAGCACTTCTCGAACATTGAAAGGCATCAAATCGTGAAAAATATCGCGTCCGTAATTATGGTTGTTTAAAAACCGTTGTAACAACGGACGTGCATTGAATAGTGATTCGTGTTCCCATTTTGTCGGCGCCATCATTGCCATCGATTTATCGTTCAAACCATTTAGAAACGATTCCAACATTTCTGCTAAATGTTGCAAAAGATGCACCTCTTCGTTCAAAAAAGGACCTACTTCCGATTTTGGCAGATCTTTTAAATAAAAAATTTCAATAACACCTCTTTCGCCCGAAATGGTTTTGAAATTATTG
The DNA here is from genome assembly GCA_028710155.1 of Bacteroidales bacterium. Taxonomy (GTDB): domain Bacteria; phylum Bacteroidota; class Bacteroidia; order Bacteroidales; family WRLA01; genus WRLA01. The sequence continues at coordinate 12,430 of JAQUSR010000037.1, forward strand.
CTAATGTACCATCCCGTTTCGCTAAAATGTTCACTAGTAAAAGTTTGGTTTCCGTAAATGATTTTCACTCTGGCATGACGCGGATATTGCCACGCACGCGGAATAGTTTCGCATAATTGCTGAAAAGTTTCGCGGAGCGGTCGTTTCTCTCTAAAAAGTCGTGTTGCACTATTGATGGCTGCCAATTCTTTCAATCGTTCGGTGCCAAAATCGACTAAATCGCTCACCTCGGGTGTTACGTAAAAACTACGCAACAACGACATCATCAGTCCGAAAGTGGCTTTATCGTCTTCCGAAAAAGGTTTTTCCGAAAGATGAAATATTTTTATGCGACACCATCCTTCATCGTGCATATAGAACGCTTCATTCAACCAAACAGAAGAAGTTCGAAAATGATGGCTGTGTAAAACGCGTGAGGCAAATTCTATTTGAACGGAAATATTTTCCGGCACCGAAAAATCCAACGGCAAAATCGGACAAATTTTTTCTAACGTTTCTAAAATAGAATTACCTTCTTTTAAAATATTGGAAATATGATTGACAGCTAACTCGTTTTTATTAAATACACTATCATCTTCGAGATATTCTGCGGAAAAATTATCGTTCATTTTTAAAATCTTTGTGAAACAACAAAAGTTGGGCAAAAGTAATCTTTTAATGTTTTGATAAATTGTTTCTAAAAATTATACCTTTGCAAAAAAAATACAATGAAACATTTTTTATTCAATTTCTTTTTGGTAGGTTGTTTTTGTATCTCCTCGATGAATCTGACGGCACAAACCGATAGTTTAATAACACCTGCCGAACCCGTTGTTGCAGAACAACCCGCTCCACAAGTTGCTAAACCCGCACCTAATAAAGCAAAAAAAGGCACAAAAACCTCTTCGTTTAATGCTCGAAGATTATTTTTTGGAGGCGGCATCGGCGGACACATCAGCAATAGTAGTCTCTATTTTAATATTGCACCTCAAGTAGGTTATTATCTTGTAAACGGCCGTATTTTTAGGTTTTTACCCGGCGTTTCGTTCACTTATCAATATTATCAGGCCACTGACGGTTTTTTGCAAATCGATAAAAATTACCCTTCTAACAATATTTATGGTCCGGGTGTTTTTACCCGTTTCTTTGTCAATAATTTCTTTGCTCATGCCGAGTATCAATATTTGTGGTATAAATTGAATACAAAAACCATCCAAGACGATTATTTGCTGGTAGGTGTCGGTATGCGTTTTCCGATGGGTAAACGCGGCGGTGTTACGGTTTCCGTTTTATTGGATGTATTGCCGCACGACAAAAATGAAGGTTATACCATTTACGACAATCCTATTGTAAATATCGGATTTTCGTTCTAAACAGCATTATTGATAAAATGAAAAACCTGCTTGTTCCTTAACGGTTACAAGCAGGTTTTTTTGTTAAGCAGATTATACCAAAAACAATAAAGAGATGGTTGCTGCCAACAAAGTGGTAATCATCGCAGCTTTTCCCATACAGCCGCTTTTCTCTGCCGAAGAATGACCGGTCAAATATTTATTGAAAAATTTGAAAAAATCTTGCAAAACTTCAGTCAACATGATATCGGAAGCATGACCGCCACTGGCATTTTGAGCAATGGCTGAAATGACGGTTTGTGTTTCGCTATTTTTTTGTAACGACAGCGTAATGGTTGCCGGATTGATTCCGTTATACACATCCAACTTATAACTATTGACCGAGCTGTTGTCTTCTAAAATATACAAAATTGATTTTTTTTCTAACAGCTTCGCAATGGCTGTTTGAACTTGTTCGATGGAAAAATCGACTTTTAATGTAATTTGATTACTATTTATTAAACTTAAATCCATGATAATTCTTTGATTTTAAAATTATTAAAAAAATTATTTTTGATTAATGACGAAAACGGCATTTCAAATTTTTTCACACAAAAAAATTGATGAAACACAAAATGCCTCAAAAAAAAACAAAATTTTAATAAAAAAATCAGGATCTAAAGTTGCAAAAATCGATAAACGAATCGGCTACCGGAATAAATTTCAAATTTTGAAATTCATAGCAGCCATAAAATCTTCTCAAAATGTTTTTAGTTCCAATGGTGCTGATCATTGATGATGAACAGCTGAAAGTTGTTTTTTCAACAATCGGTGAAGTGTAGGTTATGGTTTGCGGAAGCGTTGCCACTTGATAATCATCGACGCTTTGAAAAGCGATCAGATTTTTCTCTTCGGGCTTCATCTCCGAAAATACATTTATGTCGGCATTCGAACTTTTTGAAGCATTCAATAACACTTCAGAAAATAGGAATAATCCCACGATGCCTAACATCAAGAGTGTATTCAACAAGCCGTTAACAATTTTTTTTGTCATTTTTCTTTTGAAGAAATCGGGTGCAAAAGTAATGATTATTGTTCCAAAATTTTCTTTTTTGAATTTTTATCCAAAATATTTTTGAAGAAACTCGATTTAGTTTTCTTCGTCTTTCATCCATTCAAAAAATTGATAATGATCACCATTCATACCCATTTTTTGATACACTTTTTGCGCATTTACATTGCGATGATCCACATATAAACGCAAACCCGCAATCGTTTCGTTTTGTTGAACCAACGATTGTAAAAAATGATACATAAAGGAAAAAACGCCTTTTTGACGAAATTCGGACAATACATACACCGATTGAATCCACCAAACTACAGCGTTACGCCAATCGCTCCACTCGTAAGTGATTAAAACAGAAGCGATAATAATATCTTGATTTTCAACTACATAATATTGCCCTTTGGTAATATCGTCAAAAACGGCAGCCACGCCTTGTTGCAAAATAGCTGCATCCAACAACAACGATTCCGTTTCTTGTGCCATTTGCAGCTGAAACGCTACAATAGTCTCAATATCTTTTTTTTGCGCTTTACGAATGATCATAATTTCTTGATTTTTATTCGGATGGTAACAATCTGATACAATTGGGTTCTATGATAATCAAATGCCGTTTATATAAAGCACCCAAGGCAGCTTTAAACGATTTTTTGCTAATGCCGAACGTTTTATAAATTAATTGCGGATCGCTTTTATCGGTGATCGTCATTTCGCCTCCGGCTGCTTGCAAATAAGATAAAATCGGTTCGGTTTCATCTTTTACTTTTTGATAGCCGATTTTTTGCAACGACAAATCGATTTTTCCATCAGCACGAATTTTTTTCACATAACCGTATAATAGATCTCCCAAGTTAATTTTTCTGAAAACCTCGCTTTGATAAAGTAATCCGACAAAATCGTTATCCACAATACATTGATAACCAATATCCGTCAAATCACAAATCAAAATTTGCACCTCTTCACCTTCGTTGAATTCCGGAAATTCTTGGGAAAGAAATTTGTGAATTTTAGAAGAAGCCACCACCCGTTGCGATCGTTCATCGACATACAATTTGACCATATATTGTTTCCCTATCGACATCGGCGTTTTTTGTTCGCGAAAAGGCACTAATAAATCTTTTGTCAAACCCCAATCTAAAAAAGCACCGATATCGTTAATATCTTTCACTTTCAAATAGGCAAATTCGCCTACTTGTGCCAACGGTTTTTCCATAGTAGCAATCAGCCGATCAGCCGAATCGCTATACACAAAAACCTGTAGCACATCGCCTATTGCTATCGTTTCTGACGAACAAAAACGGCGTGGCAATAAAACTTCTTCTCCGTTTTTATCGCTCAAATAACAGCCGTTATCGGTAAATCGTTTTACTGTCAGTGTATTAAATTTTCCTATATACATGATTTTCTTTTCATAAAATGTGGGCAAAGATAGTGTTTTGTGCCAATATCTCAAAAATCACTAATCAATATTCATCAAAAATCGTTGAAAATTGTTTTTAACTTTATCGTTAATAAAGTTACTTTTGTCTTCCATTTTTATCAAGTAACACATTTACATAAATGACTTTTGATCAAATAATTAAAGATTTAGAAAATAAAAAATTCCGTCCTGTTTATTTTCTGCAGGGCGAGGAGGCTTATTTTATTGACCTTATTTCTGATTTTATCGAAAATAACGTGTTGAACGAATCGGAACGTTCTTTTGATCAAACCATTGTATATGGGCGCGACACTGATAAAACTAGCGTGGTTTCATTGGCAAAACAATTTCCAATGATGGCTCAATATCAAGTGATTATTGTAAAAGAAGCACAAGATTTAAAAGATTTGGCGGCGAAAGGAAAAACGGCTGCTAAGAAAAAAGAGCAAGATGCGTTGGAGGCCTATTTAGAGCATCCGCAACCGTCCACTATTTTGGTTTTTTGCCACAAATACAAAAAATTGGCAAAAAATACTACTCTCTACAAAATGTTGGAAAAATTTGCTATTGTTTTGGACTCCGATTTACTCAAAGAGGATAAAGTTCCGGATTGGATTCGACAATTTGTACAACAAAAGGGATTCTCCATCACTCCCAAGGCAGCTCTTTTGCTTTCGGAATATCTAGGCAACGATTTGAGCAAAATAACCAACGAAATCGGTAAATTGATCATCAGCCTTACAACAGGCGCCACGATTAACGAAAATCTCATTGAAGCCAACATCGGCATTAGCAAAGATTACAACTCCATAGAGTTGCAAAAAGCCATCGTTGAACGCAACTT
>JAQUSR010000187.1 GCA_028710155.1 Bacteroidales bacterium
TTGTTCGGTACACCACCAATAATCTTCCAACGATTCGCCTTTCCATGCAAAAACGGGAACTTTTGCATCGCGAACGATGGCTGCAGCAGCATGATCTTGTGTTGAAAAAATGTTGCAACTTGCCCAACGAACATCAGCGCCCAACTCTTTTAAAGTTTCAATCAACACAGCTGTTTGAATCGTCATGTGCAACGAACCGGTAATGCGTGAACCGGCTAAAGGTTTTGTTTTTCCGTATTTTTGACGTAATGCCATCAAACCCGGCATCTCTTTTTCCGCCATTTCAATCTCTTTTCTGCCCCAATCGGCTAAAGAAATATCCGCAATTTTATATTCCATTTATATTGAATTTTTGAGGGTGCAAAGGTAGTTTTTTTCAGTCAAAATTATTGATACTTAAAAGTAAATTGTATTATATCTAAATTTTTGTCTTTCTGATTATTATCAAAAAATGATAATCTTGTGTTTCAAAACTATTATTCCTTTTTTTAATTGATTTTTGACAACCATTTTTTCTTATCAAGACATTGAAAAAGAGACAAAAAGATTGATTGATGTGGTGCATATAGGAATTGCTCAAAATGATTTTTTAAGAGATCGATGAATGCTAATGTTCCTATGTCATTTTGATCATAAAAAATTCAAAAACAAAATGGAATTTTTCACAAGTTTTCATTCAACGTGTCATTTTTCGCCTTTTTTGCCCGTTTTTTCTTTTTTTTTGATGCAAAAACGCAACATCAAAAAAATGTAATAAAATCTTAACACGTTGATTTTCTTTATTTTAAAAAATCACTCATTCATTTCATTATTTTGCAATTCGGATGATTTTCAAGCAATTGACTTTAATTTATATCATTGATTCATAATATTATAATCGATTGTAATCGAATACAAACAACTACAAACGTATGTATCCGACTAACATCCGACTCGTATGAAACGGCGGCTGTACTTTTGCCTTCGAAAAATCGCACTTCTAAGTTCTCGTATCGTGTACTTTGAAAAATTGGTTTTTCCCGAAAAATTTGAACATAAATTATTATTAATATTAAGTATAACTTTAAATTATTTTATCATGAACTCATTCAGAAACAGCGTACAATTAATTGGTCGCTTGGGACAAACTCCCGAAGTAAAAGATTTTAACGGAAACAAAATGGTGCGTTTTTCGATTGCCACCAACGACTATTCCATTTTGAAAAACGGAGACAAAAAAGAGGAAACCTATTGGCACACCGTGGTCATTTGGGGAAAACAAGCTGAAAATGCCGAAAAACTTTTGGAAAAAGGTTCAGAAGTATTGATTGACGGAAAATTGATCAGTCGCACGTGGGCCGATAAAGACGGTTTCAAACGTTACATCACCGAAGTGGTTGCCAACAACTTTTTGTTAGTAGGAAATCGCAAGCCTTTGCTTGTTGAAGAGCAATAACAATCATCAACAAAACTCATCCGTTCGGATGAGTTTTTGTTTTATTACAAAGATCTTAAAGAGGAAAACGATTTCATTTTGGAAGAGACTGATTGAAGCCGCCAACCATCTAACAAAAAGAAGCGCTTATCATCGAAAAGAGTCTATTCACCAAAAAAAGTTTTTTCAAAGCTACAACCTTTTTTTCATTTTGTAAAGAAAAACACCTTACTTTTGAAACCGAAAAAAAAGAGAGAAAACTATAACTTAGATGAGTAATAATCAAATAATTACATTACTTAGTGATTGGGGTTTACAAGATTATTATGTCGCAATGTGTAAAGGCAAGATTTTGTCGATAATACCCGATATCAACATTGTGGATATATCGCATTTGGTAAAGCCATTTGATATTGCCCAAGCAGCCTTTATTTTTCGTAAATGTTACGCTGATTTTCCGAATGGAACGATTCATATAATAGGTGTAGCAGCCAAAGCCTCGTTCGAGCAATCACATTTAATTGTCAAAAATCACAACCAATATTTTATAGGATGTAATAATGGTTTTTTCTCGTTAATTTTCGACGAACAGCCCGATGAAATTTGGGAGATCAACACAAGCGGACAAGAGGGTTCATTGTTGTTTCCTTCTCGCGACCTGTATGCTCCAATTTCGGCAGCCATAGCCAAAGGCTTACCGATAGAAAAACTTTCGCACAAAGTTGATCAATATCTTCAAAAGTCGCTTTTTGAACCTTCCATACGAGATAACATTATTCGTGGCAAAGTAGTATATATTGATCATTACGAGAATGTTTATACCAACATCAGTAGAACCGTTTTTCGAAAAATCGCTCACGAAAGTCAATCATTTCAAATCAATTTAAACGGAAACACCTACCCGATTTCAGGCATTTCCGAATCTTTTGACCAAATAAAATCGACAGAAATAGGACTGATTTTTACTTTTGAAGAACATCTCACTATTGTCATCAACCAAGGAAATGCCGCCGGTTTGTTCGGTTTAAAAAACGGTGACGATATCACTTTACTATTTTAGAAAACTTTTTTCAAAAAAAAATCGCATTTTCTTCAACGAATTTTATTTTTTTTCAAAAAATACTACCTTTGCACCCTCATTTTTTGAATCAAAATCTTACAGATATGTCAGGACATAATAAGTGGTCAACCATTAAAAGAAAGAAAGGAGCTAACGATGCAAAACGCTCCAAAATTTTCTCAAGAATCATCAAAGAAATTACCGTAGCCGTTAAAGAATCAGGACCGGATCCCGATTCCAACCCACGGTTAAGAATGGCAATTGCCAACGCTAAAGGCAACAGTATGCCTAAAGACAACATTGATCGTGCTATCAATAAAGGTAAAGAAAAAGATGGAACCAGCTTTGCTGAAGTAACTTACGAAGGATATGCTCCGCACGGCATCGCTCTTTTTATCGAATGCACAACCGACAACACCCAAAGAACGGTTAGTAATATTCGTTCTATTTTCAACAAATACGGCGGCAGCCTCGGAACCAACGGATCGTTGAGTTTTTTGTTCGACAGAAAAGGCATTTTTGTAGTTCCAAAAGGCACCTTAGATCAAGATGAATTTGAAATGGCAATGATTGAAGCGGGAGCCGAAGATATTGAACTGGACGACGATAAATTCACCATCACTACTTCTATGACAGATTTCGGACCGATGGCTAACACCCTCGAAAAAATGGGTATCGAACCCGAATCGGAAGAGTTGCAACGTATTCCTAACGACACCAAAACGTTGGATTTAGAACCTGCACTCAAAGTGATGAAAATGGTAGAACTTTTTGAAGAAGACGACGATGTTCAAAATGTTTTCCATAATTTGGAAATGACAGACGAATTGGCTAACGCATTATAAAATCCGAAAAGATTTTTGTGAAATATTTATGACGAAATGGCAGACTTTACAAAGTCTGCCATTTCTTTTTTTAACCTCTTTTCACCAAAAATAATATCCTTTTTTTAATTGATTATGAATTTGTTAAATCATACTATTTTTTAGTACCACCTTCTTAACATCCATTGATTTCATCAACATTTTTTATGAAAAACAGTTAACCATCAAAATATTCCAATCAACGGCATTTTTTG
>JAQUSR010000038.1 GCA_028710155.1 Bacteroidales bacterium
TACAAACGTGAATTATACAACCATAAAGGTGTTCAAATGGTCGATTTGTTCCATGCTTCGCGTGGCTGCAAATTTAGTTGCTATCCGTGTGCGGTTTCTTATTTAGGCGGCAGATGTTTTCGTCCGCGTCCGATAGCCAAAGCCATTGAAGAATTAGAGAGCATCGAAAACAATCGTCTGTTTATCGTAGATAACTCGTTGGCACAAAGTACAGAATGGGAAATGGAACTTTTCAAAGCCATGATTCCGTTAAAGAAAAAATGGATCAGCCACACCATCGAAGACGATCCGAAAGTGCTTGATTTAGCTGCACAAGCCGGTGCGTGGTATGTCTATCAAGCGGTTTACGACACCTCCGATTATATCAAAGAACGCGTCAAACGTTATCACGATTATGGAATCGGAGTGGAAGGAACTATTTTGTTAGGTCTTGATAATCAAACAGAAGACGACATTTTACGGTTGATCGATTTCTTGTTGGAAATTGATTTAGATTTGGCAGAATTTACTGTTTTATCGCCATTTCCGCACACCAAAGCCTACGACGATTTATTGCGTCAAGGACGAATTTTTGACCACGATTGGAATCATTATAATGCCGGACAAGTGGTTTATCAACCCAAACATTTTTCAGCAGAACGTTTACAAGAATTATACGAATACGCATGGAAATCTTTTTACAAAGACGAAACGCAAGAAGAAAAAATGTTTAAACTTTTTGCACAAGTGATGTTGCGCGAAATGGAAGACGGCACCTATCGTCCAAGAGATCGAAAATTGATTAATAAAACATTTGGAAAAGAAGTAGTTAGAAATATTAAATAAAACATCATGAAGACCTCGTTTGATAATATTGATAAAATTTTTACCTTTGAAGGATTGTGGGGAATCGAATCGAAATGCGGTTTAAAAATCATTCACAAAAACGACAAAATTATTGTGATTGTCAGTGAATTATATTTAGAAAACCCCGGAACATCGGTAACGCAGGCGGTGAATATTTTGCCCTTACAAATTGCCGAACATTTTCAAATTCCGTTGGAAAAAATGACCTATATCGAACACAATCCCGACATGCACTCCAAACTTTCTTTTTATGACGAAGAGTTTTTCTTGGTAACTTTAAACATCAAAGACGGACAAATTTCCAATTCGATTTACCGACAACTCAACTCTGAAGAAATAAAAACACTAATACTTTAACTATCAAAAATCATTTTTTGACTCATTAATTGCTGCCGATTGAAAATTCAACCCAACCTTTTTCGTTGAAATGGACAAAATAATTCATTTTGAACATAATGCAGCTCAACACTGCGAAAACGGTTCACTTAAAAATTTGCTCCATCATTATGGAGTCGATTTGAGTGAACCTTTGCTTTTTGGTATCGGGTCTGGATTGTATTTTATGCATATTCCGTTTATTAAGCATGAGCATCTTCCGCTCACCATGTTTCGCACACCACCGGTTTCTATTTGCAAAAACGCATCCAAATTGTTGAATTTCAAATTATACCATCAAAAATTCTGCAATCGAAAAAAATCTATGCAAAAATTGGATGCGTTGCTCCAACAAAATATTCCGGTCGGTTTAGTGGTTTCTCTATTAGGACTGCCCTATTTTCCCATGTATTTGCGAGGTGAGTTTAACGGACACCATATTGTGGCTTTTGGAAAAGAAAACGATCGCTATTTAATCAGCGACACTTTTCCTCTAATCAGTGGAATTCAAACAATTACAGAGTCTGAATTAGAATCTGTTCGATACACCAACAGCCGACTTTCACCCAAAGGAGAGTTGTTTTACATTTATGATGTTTCCACAACCTTTTCACGTTCAAAAGCCATCGTTGCCGGCATCAAAAAAACCTGCCGCAAGATGTTGAAACCGCCACTCTCCTATTTCGGCATCCCTGCTATTTTTTTACTATCGAACCATATGAGACGTTGGGAAAAAAGATTGGATTCCAATGCTTTGAATGCCAATTTAAGACAAATTGTTCGTCTGTCGGAAGAAGCCGGAACGGGCGGATCCGGTTTTCGATATATGTATGCCGCTTTTTTGAATGAAGCCGCAGATATTTTGCAACAAGACACGCTACATCAATTAGCGCTCGAAATGACTTCTATTGCCGACTTATGGAGAGATTTTTGTATCGACATTTTGCGATTTGTCAAAAAAAGAACCATCAATAATCAGCCCATAAAATCTGTGTCGGAAATGGCTGACGACTTACAAATAATTGCCAAAAAGGAACAACATTTTTTTATACTTTTGCAGCAACTTATCAAAACTGTAAAAATCGACTGAACATGAAAAAATTAATATGGTTAACTTTTGTTTTCATTCTATTTTTTTCATTTTTATCGGCACAAAACACTACCATAAAAATTTGGAAAGATGTTGACAATAAAACACTTTCAAAACAAAAGTCAAAACTTTATATTTTTCAGCCTTCGGATTCCATCAAAAACGATGTTGCCGTAATCATTTGTCCGGGCGGAAGTTATCACCATTTGGGTATGCCACACGAAGGTTTTAAAACTGCCGAATGGTTCAACAGCATTGGTGTAACGGCGTTTGTTTTGCGCTATCGCACCAGCGGCCGCGGCTTTCATCATCCGGCTATGATTGAAGATATGCAACGATCGATAGAATTGGTTCGCAAAAATGCTGCTGATTATGGAATTAATCCCGATAAAATTGGCACTATCGGCTTTTCGGCCGGCGGTCATTTAGTGTTGATGGCAGGTGCTTTTGGCGGCGATAACTATTTAGAAAAGAAAGGTTTAAAAACCGATATTTCATTGTATCCCAATTTTGTAATTCCAATTTACCCCGTGGTTTCAATGCAAGATAGCTTAGCTCATCAATGGTCACGAAAAAGTTTGTTAGGAAAAACGGTCAGTCAAGCCGACAAAGACCATTTTTCTATGGAGATGCAAATGACTGACAAAATGCCTCCGGTGTTTCTTTTAGCCTCAAAAGATGACCCAGTTGTCGATTACAGAAACAGCCTTGTGTTGAGTAAATCGTTGGAAAATAATCACGTAAAACACAAATTTTTGCTTTACGATACCGGCGGTCACGGCTATGGCATGAAAAAAACTGAATTTACCGAAACCACTCGTTGGAATTGGATTTTGAGAGATTGGTTAATAGAAATTGAAATGATTGCAGCAGAATAATACTTTATCAAACTATTGATTTACTATTTTTTATAAAAATATAAGATGAATTTTCAACCTAAAATAGAACGCGAGCCTCAATCCGTTATCAAAAAGTTTCAAGAACAAGAACTTCAAAAAATGTTGTTCTATTTGAAATCAAATTCTCCGTTTTATCAACGTTTATTTCAAAAGGAAAATATTGATATTCTAAAGATTAAAACTTTAGAAGACCTTCGATTAATTCCCGTAACCCATAAAGAAGATTTGCAACAACACAATTCTGATTTTTTCTGTGTTGAAAAAACAAAAATTGTAGATTATATCACCACCTCCGGAACATTGAGCGACCCGACTACTTTTGCCATGACCGACAAAGATTTAGATCGTTTAGCCTACAATGAAGCCCTATCTTTTACTTGTGCAGGTGGCTATCCCGGCGAGATTTATCAACTGATGACTACCATCGACAAACGTTTTATGGCGGGCTTGGCTTATTTTTTGGGTATCAGAATGATGGGCGGCAGTGTCATCCGTGTTGGCAACGGCATTCCAGAATTGCAATGGGACACCATTCAACGCATTCAACCCAACGCAATTATTTGTGTACCTTCGTTCATTTTGAAAATCATTAAATATGCTGAAGAACACAATATTGACTACAAAAAATCCAGCATCAAAAAAGCCGTTTGCATTGGAGAAAATCTTCGCTATGACGATTTTTCGCTCAATCTTTTAGGCAAAAAAATCAAAGAAAAGTGGAATATTGAACTCTATTCGACTTACGCATCAACCGAAATGAGCACCACTTTTTGCGAATGTTCGGAAGGAAACGGCGGACACCATCACCCCGAATTAATCATCTGCGAATTGTTGGACAGCGACGACAACAACGTTCACGAAGGCGATTTCGGAGAATTGACCATTACCACATTAGGTGTCGAAGGAATGCCTTTGTTGCGTTTCAAAACTGGAGATATTTGTCGTTTTCACGATGAGCCTTGTGCTTGTGGCAGAACTACTAAACGCATCAGCCCCATTATCGGACGGAAAAATCAAATGATAAAATACAAAGGAACAACGCTTTATCCTGCTGCCATATTCGATGTGTTAGACAATACCGATGATATCGAAAATTATTTAGTTGAAGTTTCGTCCAACGAAATTGGAACAGACGACGTTGTTGTCAGAATCGGTTGCAAAACGCCTTCAGAATATTTCATCAAAGATTTAAAAGATCGTTTTAGAGCAAAACTTCGGGTAGCTCCAACAATTCAATTTGATGATATTGAAGTGATTAAAAAGATACAATTACCCGAAATCAAAAGAAAACCCGTGAAATTTATCGATAAAAGAAACTAAATTAAACATTATGGAAATCATTAACTTTGAAGATACTAGACCTTATAACGACAGCGAAATTCACGATGCCATTCAACGAATGGTTGATCATCCTTATTTTCCATCTTTTATCGCATCATTTTTAAAAAATGCAGACATTCAAAATATTAAAAATAAATTATTGCAAATTAATAGCGTCCAAGATTTTCAAATTCAAATGATGCTACCGGTGTTTTTATCCATTATTAAACATAGTGTTGCACAATATTCCGACTCTGGTTTTGATGCTTTGACTGCCGACAAAAACTATATGTTTATTTCTAATCACCGCGATATCACTTTAGATTCAGGATTTTTGCAATTCGTTCTTCATCAACACAATTTAGATACTTCAGAAATCACTTTTGGAAGCAATTTGATGAAAAGCGATTGGTTTTTGGAGATGGGAAAAATCAACAAAATGTTTAAATTGGAGCGAGGCGGAACACCTAAAGATATCTTTCAACACTCATTAAAGGTCTCTCAATATATGCGATATGCCATCACCGAAAAAAAACAATCGGTTTGGATTGCACAACGCAACGGAAGAACAAAAGACGGAGACGACAAAACCGAAATTGCCGTTTTAAAAATGTTTTCGATGAGCAGTTCAAAAGATTTTGTTCAAAATTTAGAAGAGCTGAATATCACTCCATTAAGCATTTCATACGAATATGAACCATGCGATTTCATGAAAACAAGAGAAATGTATATCTCGCGAAATCAAACATATAAAAAAGCTGAAGGAGAAGATTTTCTCAGTATTCAAACAGGATTGCACCAATGGAAAGGCAATATGCACCTTAGTTTATGTCCCACTATCACCCACGAAGAATTGACAGCTTGTGACCAATTTCCAAAAAATGAGAAATTTAAACATTTGGCGCAACTCATCGACCAACGCATTTATACCCACTATCACCTTTGGAACACCAATTACATTGCCTACGATTTATTAAATCATTCCAATGATTATCAATCTTTTTACACGAAAGAAGAGCAAGAAAAATTTGTTGCATACGCCCAAACGGGTTTACAAAAAATTGAAGGAGATCCACAAGAATTGATGCAAATATTTTTTGGCATTTATGCCAATCCCGTTAAAAACAAATTATTATAAAAACTAATTTATTCTGTCATTTTTTGATTGACATTGAGGCAAGAAAACAATACAATTCTGCCTTGTACAGCCGTGTTATATGGCTGCACAAGGCAGAATATTAGAAGGAAATTAAATTTATAATCGTATCTGTTAATTATACGTTGGCAACACTGAATAATTATTGCGATAAAACATCATTTGTTCCACAAAAGATTCGGGAATGGTTACTTTAACATCTACAATCTGACCATCTTTCATTTCAGGAACCAATTGTGGTTGAATGAAACCTGAATAAGGAGGCAGATTCAGTTGGGCATAACGTTCCAAAACCTCTTCGTGCAAAACTCTGTCCACCGGTTTTCCGTAGGTTTCTACCAAAGCTTTTCCGGCTTCAAAGTCGCCTTGCGATTTGATGCGTTGCACCTCTTTTAATAGCTGACCAAATAAATTACGCAACTTTGCATAATCGTTAATGTGAAAATAGGTTTTCCCCTCTTTGACCACTTTTTCGATCACATTTTCGGCTTTTCCGTTTTCGTAGCACCAATGAGCCAACGTACTACGAGCACACATGTGTGCTTGTTCAACATTTTGTCCTAACTGCAAACGAGTTAATTGACGCATCAAACCATTGGTGATATAACTGTCGTATTCGGCTTTTCCTGCATCGTTGGTCTCCAATAAGCCAAGTTCCACCAATTTCGGATCCATAATGTAATACAATCCCACCAATTCAGCACGGGCTTCTTCTAAAATGCTCGAATAGTTTTTCAATGTGGCATCAGGCGAAGCAACGCCGGCTTCCAATTGTCCTGAGCCGTGACCGATGACTTCGTGCAAAGCGGTGTGCATTTTTCCGGCAACACTGCTGTATTGTTTAATCATTGCTTGATCTTCGGGCAAGAAAAATTCGCTCAAAGTACCTCCGGTTTTGGAGGCTTCGTCGTAAGCATTTTCGATGTTGCCTAACGACACCGATTTGGAACCGTATTCGGCACGAATCCAATCGGCATTGGGCAAATTGACTCCAATAGCAGTTGAAGGCGAATTGTCGCCAGCTTCTGCTGTTACATTCACCACTTTATAGCTGATGCCTTTCACCTCTTTCTTTTTATGCTCAGGCATAAAAGGTGCGTTATCTTCAAACCATTGTGCATTTTCAGCCAACGCTTGCAAACGTTTGGTCATTTCAAAATCTTTCATGTAAACCACAGATTGCCAGCCACCGCGTTTTCCGATAGGATCGCCGTAATTTTCAATGAAATAGTTGGTGAAATCAATCACAGGATCGGTATCTTGCACCCAAACAACGCAGCTTTCGTCAAAAAGTTTCAAATCGCCGGTTTTGTACAATTCAATCATCATTCCGATATATTCTTTTTGTTTTTCAGTGGTAGCAAAGGGTTGTGCCAAGGTCAAATTTTCAATAATCTTTTCGATAGCAGCAGAATACATTCCTCCTAATTTGTAAACTTTTTCAACCAACACGCCATTTTCTTTCACTAATTTGGAATTGATGCCATAAGAAAGCGGTTGCGGATCGTTCTTTTTTGCCATTTTTTCGTAAAAATCTTCCACCTCTTTTTGAGTCAAATCTTCACCGTAATAATTGGTGGCACTTTCCAAAATCACATCTTTGGTTGGATCAAGGCACACACGTTTGGCATCAATAGTCGGATCGAACATGATGGGTAACAATTTAGCAATCAATTGTTCTTTTGTTTCTCCTTCGTTCAATGGAAGTTGTTCGTCGGGAACATTTTGTATCATTTTTGTCATAAATTCTTGAGAACATTCGGGCAAAAATTTCTCAGTGGAGTAGTGATGGTGAATGCCGTTCGACATCCAAATGCGTTTCAGATACACCTCAAATTGTAAAAATTCGGGGTCATCTTTAGCATCTTTGTAATTTGCATACGCTGCTTCCATCGTGCGTTTAACACACAGATTGTGCCGATATTGTTGATCGTAAATAATTTCACGACCCCAATAAGCAGCTTCTTGCAGATAGTAAAGAAATTTTTTCTGATCCAACGTCATTTGGTCGAAACCTTCAACCTGATAACGCAAAATTTGACAATCGGCAAAGCGATCGGCAACCCATTTAAATTCTTCCGGCGCATCTTTTTTTGTCTGCTCACCGGTGCAGGCAGAAAGGGCTACAATTACTGATAAACCCATGATAAACTTTAATTTAGACATCATTTTATTGATAATTGAAATAATTATTTTTGTATTTTCTGTTTTTCAAGCACCTCCATAGCGGCATCGTAACCGCATTGAAAAATCTCTTCACCTTGGCTCATAGAAATATTGCTGAAACTGTATAAATTTTTAGGTTCAATTAAAATATCAGCCATTTCGCTGTCTTTAATGGTGTTAGCAGCAATCATAAAATGAAATGCACGCAACGAAATGTTGATGAGTGAAGGTTTGTATTCGTCGACATCAATAGGACTTACGTTGATAGCAACCACTTTTTCGCATTCTTTTCGTATTGGTGTTACGGGCAAATTCATAAACACGCCACCGTCCACATAATCGACACCATCAATGTTAATTGGTGAAAAAAGCGATGGTACACAACACGATGATACTACGCGCTCGGCGATAGAGCCCTTATCAAAAAAAACACTTCTTCCGCGTTCAATATCGGTGGCAACGGCAATCATCGGAATTTGTAATTCTTCGAAATTGCGGGAACGAAGATTTTTTTTAATAAACGTCATCAAATCATTGATTTTCAATATTCCGTATTTTGGAAAGTTGGGTTTTGCATATTCGATGAAATTCAACTTTTTGAACATTTCCATTACATCGAAAGGTTCAAAACCATCTGCCAAAAATGCAGCAGCAATTGATCCGGCACTTACTCCGGCAACAATGTCGGGATGAATATGATATTCAGAAAGAGCTTGTATAGCCCCCATGTGGGCAAAGCCTCTGATAAAACCGCCGCTTAATGCAAAACCGACTGCATATTTTTTGGTAATTTCATTGGACATAACACTTTTATATTTATTCAAAACGTTTGCAAAAGTAAAACAAATGTTGTTAATAAAAAAGCATTTTTTAAGATTCAATAAAACACGTTTATTTTGATAAAATAATAACTTTGCCGATTCAATTATTTATTAACGATTGGTTAATTTTCAATAAAGTGAGCAAAACCGATACGCAAGAGACGCCGTTAATGCGGCAATACAATTCGTTTAAGGCAAAATATCCCAATGCAATGCTATTGTTTCGGGTAGGCGATTTTTACGAAACTTTTGGCGATGATGCCAAAGTGGCTTCTCGAATTTTGGGCATCGTTTTAACCAAACGCTCCAACGGAGCAGCTGCCGATATGGATTTAGCCGGTTTTCCCCATCACGCGTTGGATACCTATTTGCCAAAATTGGTACGTGCCGGTCAACGAGTTGCCATTTGTGATCAATTAGAAGATCCAAAAACAGCCAAAACCATTGTAAAACGTGGCGTTACAGAGTTGGTGACACCGGGCGTTTCCTACAACGACCAAATTTTGAATCAAACAGAAAACAACTTTTTGGCGGCAGTTCATTTTTGCGATCAAAACAACGGAGTTGCTTTTTTGGACATTTCTACCGGAGAATTTTATGCCTCGCAAGGCTCCATCGAATATATCGACAAACTTTTTCAAACGTTCAAACCGCGTGAAGTGGTATTGCAACGTAATGAATTAAAACATTTTAAAGAATATTTTGGTGATAAATATTATACTGCCACTTTCGACGATTGGGTATTTACCGAAGAGTTTGGCTACGATTTGTTGCTGCGTCATTTTGGAACTTCATCGTTGAAAGGTTTTGGCATTGAAACCATCACCAACGGCGTGGTGGCTGCCGGTGCTGTTTTGCACTATCTTTCTGAAACACATCATGATAAAATTCAACATATCACCAAAATCGGTCGTGTGGAAGAGGGAAAATATGTATGGTTAGATCGATTTACCATTCGCAATTTGGAGTTGGTAACGCCTATCAACGAGGATGGAAAAACGTTGTTAGATGTGTTGGATAACACGGTTTCGCCGATGGGATCGCGACTGCTAAAACGCTGGATTGTACTACCGTTAAAAGATATTTCCACTATTGAACAACGGTTGAATGTGGTTTCCTTCATTATAAACGAAGAGACGTTTTTCAATCGACTTTCTACACTGATTGACCAAATTGGCGACTTAGAACGATTAATAGCCAAAGCATCCGTACAACGCATTAATCCGAAAGAGGTGGTTAGAGTCGCTCAATCGTTGAAAGCTGTCGAAGCTGTAAAAATGTTGTGCAGTCAGTGTTCTAATCCGGAGTTGGTGGCGTTGGCTGATCAACTGAACTCCTGCAAAATAATTCGCGAAAAGATTGAAAAAGAGTTGAATAACGACCCTCCTGCTATGCTGAATAAAGGTAACGTAATGGCAAGTGGCGTTAATGCCGAGTTGGACGAATTGCGACAAATGGCTTACTCCGGAAAAGATTATCTGGCGGGCGTCCAACAACGTGAAATTCAAAATACCGGCATCAGCTCATTGAAAATCGGATTCAACAATGTGTTTGGCTATTATTTGGAAGTAACAAACAGTCATAAAGATAAAGTCCCATCTGATTGGATTCGAAAACAAACATTGGTCAATGCCGAACGCTATATCACCGAAGAGCTCAAAGAATACGAAGAGAAAATTTTAGGAGCCGAAGACAAAATTGCCGTTATTGAAAACAAATTATTCAACGATTTGGTGTTGGCTTTGAGCGATTTTGTACAACCTATTCAGGTTACGTGCAGCATCATTGCGCGTTTAGATGTTTTGCAATCGTTTGCATTGGTGGCAAAAATGAATCATTATGTTCGTCCCGAAATTAACGAACAATTTGCATTAGAAATCAAAGACGGTCGCCATCCGGTGATCGAACAACAATTACCCACCGGCGAGAAATATATTTCTAACGATTTATATTTAGACAATGAAAAACAACAGATTATCATCATTACAGGTCCGAATATGTCGGGAAAATCGGCGTTGTTACGACAAACGGCATTGATTGTTTTGATGGCTCAAATCGGTTGTTTTGTTCCGGCAACGAGTGCCAAAATCGGTATTGTCGATAAAATTTTTACGCGCGTTGGAGCATCCGACAATATTTCATCCGGCGAATCAACTTTTATGGTGGAGATGAACGAAACGTCCAGCATTTTTAACAACATTTCGTCTCGCAGCTTGATTTTGTTAGATGAAATTGGTAGAGGAACAAGTACTTACGACGGTGTGAGTATCGCATGGGCAATTACGGAATATCTTCATAATCATCCCATTTTTCGACCTAAAGTGTTGTTTGCCACTCACTATCATGAGTTAAACCAGATGGCTGAAACTATGAAACGTATTAAAAACTATCATGTTACCGTAAAAGAGATTAATAATAAAGTGATTTTTTTGCGGAAATTGGAAAAAGGAGGCAGCGAACATAGTTTCGGGATTCATGTAGCACGTATGGCAGGAATGCCTCAATCGGTTTTAGATCGTGCTTCGCAAATGTTGCAACATTTGGAATCGTGCCGACAATCCGGCGAACAAGCACCGAAAAAAAGCCCAAAGAGCGAATCAAAAACACAAAAAATGCCCAATTTCGACGGCTATCAACTCAGCTTTATTCAATTGGATGATCCTTTGTTGCAACAAATTAAAGAAGATATTTTGAATACCGACATCAACACCTTGACACCTGTGGAAGCATTGATGAAATTGAACGAAATTAAAAAATTATTGAATAAATAGGCCAATTGAACGCCATGATTACTCCCAACTATTTACAAACGGGCGATACCGTTGCATTGGTTTCTCCTGCAGGTTTCACTCCGACACCTTTGATTGAACAAGGAATAGAAACGTTGCAATCGTGGGGATTGAAGGTGGAAACCATGCCACATATTTATGGCAATTTTTACCAATTTTCGGGTACTGACGATGAACGAATTGCCGATTTACAACAAGCCATCAACGAGAAAAAATATAAAGCAATTATCTGTGTTCGCGGAGGATACGGTTGCTCGCGTATAGTCGATAAAATCGATTTTTCGCCTTTGTTGTACCATCCGAAATGGATTGTCGGTTTTTCCGATGTTACTGTTTTTCACGCGCACCTACATCAAATGGGCATTGAAACTATTCACGGAGCGATGGCAAAAACATTGCAACATGGTGGTATTGAGTTGCATGATGCTTTGTTTGGAACCTTAAAACAATATCAACTTCCTCTTCATCCTTTACAACGCAACGGCGTTGGAATCGGCGCTTTGATAGGAGGAAATTTGTCGCTTTTAACACACCTCATCGCTACGAAAAGCGATATGGATTATAGTGGAAAAATTTTGTTTATCGAAGATTTGAACGAACAACTTTATCATTTGGATCGAATGATGGTTCAAATGCAACGCAGCGGAAAGTTGGAATCGCTTGCCGGCTTCATCGTCGGCAGTTTTAGCGATATGAAAGATTGTAATACGCCATTCGGAAAAACAGCGGAAGAGATTATTTATGAACATGTTGAAGACTTTTCTTATCCCGTTTTGATGGGCTTTCCGGCCGGTCATACCGAAGAAAACCGAGCTTTGTATTTGGGTAGAAAAGTCACGTTAACTGTATCTAATGAACAAAATACAATTAATTTTTTGTAAATAAAGTTAATATTGCGATGTACATCAAAAAAATATCCTTAAATAATTACTTTTGCAGTCCGAAAAAATGTAAAATTTAAAAATACACAAAAATGAAAAAATTTGTAACACTTATGATTGCGATGACGTTCACAGCATCGTTATTCGCACAAATTGCATTGATTAATTTCGATGTTCAAGAACAGCCGTATGATGTTTATGAAAATGGAGCTGTTATCGATGTTGACGGCATTCCATCAGATTTAACACTTGCAGCTGAATTAGGTATTTGGAATCAAGGAACAACTGCTGCCAATGTTATTTGCAGACGTACTGATTTGGATGTTATTGAAGGAACTTCTAACTATTTTTGCTGGGGAATGTGCTTTCCTTCAACGATTTATCTATCACAACCCGTTCCAATGGATCCTGATTTTGCCGATTTTTGGGGTTTTTCTGCACACTATGAAATGAGAGATGCAGATTTTAATCAAATTCCATTGCCATTTGGCACAACATCAGTTCGTTACAGCTTTTATGATGAAAGAACTCCTGAAGATTCAGTATGGGTTATTGTTAATTACAATGTTTCTTCAGAAGCAGCAATCAATGAGATGAATGCCATTTCAAGCAATGTATATCCTAATCCTGCTAAAGATCAAATCTTTGTAGAATCAGAAATGGTTGAAAACGGAACGATCGCAATTTTTAATATGGTAGGTCAAAAAATCAAAGAGGTAGCTCAAACATCCAATAAAGTAGCTATCAATGTTTCCGAATTACAAACCGGCGTTTATTTTTACACTATTTTTTCTGATGGTCAAAAAATGGATAGCCAACGTTTTGTCGTATCGAAATAAGCAACATTATATTTTCTGACCGGAATAAGGTTTAGCCGATTGGTCGGTGAAAAGGTTTTTTTGAAATTTCAAATATCCAACCACCGCAATCATTGCAGCATTATCGGTCGTAAAGGCAAAGGGCGGAATGTGAACATTCAGCCCTTTTTTTTGTCCAAAAGTTTGAACAGCATCCCGCAAAGCTCCATTAGCCGACACGCCTCCCGAAATAGCAATATCTTGAACACGATATTTTTGAACGGCTTTCATAAACTGTTTCATCAAAATATCGACGATGCTTTTTTGAACGGAGGCACAAATATCGGGTTTGTTTTTTTCAATAAAATCGGAGTCTTCTTTGAGATGATCACGTAATGTATATAAAATAGAAGTTTTCAAACCGCTGAAACTATAATCGAAATTGGGAATGTTGGGTTTTGAAAAAGTGAAAGCTTCTGGATTGCCTAATGCTGCCAATTTTCCGATGGCGGGACCGCCCGGATAGGGCAATTCCATCATCTTAGCCGCTTTATCGAATGTTTCTCCGGCTGCATCATCAATCGTTTGTCCCACAATTTCCATATCGAAATAATCGCGAACCAACACAATTTGCGTATGTCCGCCCGAAACCGTCAAACATAAAAACGGAAATTGCGGCGGTGTTTTGGTTTCGCTATTCACAAAATGAGATAAAATATGTGCTTGAAGATGATCTACTTCGATGAGTGGAATATGCAGTCCCATGGCAAAAGCTTTCGCAAACGAAATGCCCACCAACAAAGATCCCAACAAACCGGGACCGCGCGTAAATGCCACCGCATTCAATTGTTCTTTTTGGATGCCGGCTTCTTTTAAAGCCTGATCGACTACGGGAATGATATTTTGTTGATGTGCCCGCGATGCCAATTCCGGCACCACACCACCAAAAGCACTATGAATTTTTTGCGACGCAATCAAATTCGACATCACTTGCGTTCGGTTTAACACGGCTGCCGAAGTGTCGTCACAAGAGGATTCAATGCCTAAAATAAAAATATTTTGATTATTCAAAATGAAAAAATTATGTTTCTAATATATCGTTTTTCTTAGAGGCTTTTTTGGTCTCTTTTTTTAAAGCACGTTGTCTTTTTTGTTCAGGAGTTCGAGAAAAAATTTCAGAAAATTTATCGAAGTTTTTGCGATAGTTTAATCCAACTCCATAAGTATAACCTTGTTCGCTATTAGTTCCGATTTTTGATATATCGTTGGCATTAGATCGACTGAAAACTTTCGTACTAAACCGTCCGTCTTTGGTGATTTTCACCTCCACCGAAACATCACCTACTACACTAGATGCACGATTGCTGGTAGCAGAATGTCCCGAATAACCCACATTGGCATCAATAGTTACTCGATTATTAAACAATTGTGTGGACAGGGCAACCCCAATTTCATCACTCGATAATTTATCACCGGGTCGATAATTGATTCCAATATTAACATCTTTGGATAATTGCGACAGCCATCCGTTGATTTGATTGGTTAGCATACTAACCCCTGAAGATGCCATTGTGCTACCCAACGAAGTCCCTGTTGTATTCAAACTGAAACTATTAACTACTAAAAGAGAAAAAGCTTGTTGCGTCATCAAAACTTCGTTGGTGGTATCCAACTGCGAAAACACAGTTTGCTTAAAATCCTCTGATTGCCCCGGAAAATCAATGGAAAACGAAATTTGCGGGTCTGATAATTCATCGGTCATTCTCAAAATGCAATCCACATTAGTTCTTTGTTTCAGAAGAGTAGAATCCAAAGCAATGCCTAAACCCATCAAAGTGGTTCGTGTGCCATACGTAGCAGAGACATTCAACATGGCATCCATCGGATCACCGTTAAAAGTGATGGATGAACCTTTGTTAATCTCAAATTTTTTACTGATAATATTTTCCAAATTCAACAAAAATCGACCACCATCCAAAATATATGTTCCCGATAATGAAAAATCGCCTCGTTTATTTAATCCTAACGTTATCAATCCATTACCATTTGCAACCAAATTTCCGACATCCCCCGGTAAATAAATACGCACTTGCCCTTCGGGAGTCATCATCATACGCAACGATAAGGTCAAACCCATTATCGATGATTTCATTTTGTTTGCCTTCAACGAATCGGAAGGCGGTAATTTGAAAATCACATACGTATTTTCATCCACCGACATAGCAGACGAAATAGGAATCGACATATCTGTACCTTGATTGGTTCTGACAAACGCCGAAATATTGATATCGTTGATAGGTCCAAAAACATTGATGTCACCCGACACAATAGCTTTTCCATAAAAAATATCATTTTGAATACGATTAGTATTCAATATTTTAAATTCGGAGGTCTTCAACTTCAAATCCAAATTAAAATCGGAAAAAGTTCGATGCTTGATACCGCCTTCAATCATTGCCGTTCCTTGCATGGAATCGCTGACCACTAAGTTATGAAAACTAATCAGTTGTTCATCTACATCAATGGATCCGTCAAAGAAATAAAGAACATTGGTATATTTTATCAATGCCTCGCAACGATTCATTTCAATCGATGCCTTTAGTTTTGGCTCTTTCAAACTTCCTTTCAAGACGGCATTACCCGTCAAAAAACCAGAAGTTTGTTCCACAAAGTCGTGAATAAACGGATCTAAAATGGCTAAACGAATATTATTCAAATTCATCGACAGATCAAAGAAATCGTTTTCATCATCGGGTTTTATATATCCCTCTATTTGAAGCGGATAAGTAACTTTTCCGTAAACATTGGTAATAGACGATTCCACCTTCAAACTAATGGCGTTCTTTTCAGGATCCCACTGCGAAAGCAATATCATATCGCCCATTTTATTATCATTAATCCACAATTGATCTATTTCGACATCAGATATAAACGATAGACTATTGTTTTCTTTTTCAAAATCGGCACTTCCGGATACCACTCCTTTGATTTCTGTTTCGTAATCGTCTAACAAAAAATTAACCATCGACAAATCTAAATTAGATATATCCATTTGCACTTCTGTTTTCGACAACGAATCTTGCGCAAAAAATCCATTCATCTTCAAGTAGCTTGAATCGGAATAGAAATGAATATTATGTATTTCTATATTTTTATTGGTGTCTATTTTGATATAATTATCATCAGCTATATCCCACAATGATTGTTGAAACGGAGCCTGCATATCGGTGATTTTGAAATTGGTTTCAGGATATTTCGTTAAATCGCAAAAACCTTTCAAAAAATAATGTAAAGTATCATTGGAAAAATTATCCCACATAACATCATAATCCACTATACCATGATACATTTCAAGCGTCAAAAGAAAATCGTGACGAACCATTCCCATTGTATCATCGGCATCAGGCGGAATCAATACTAATCGTTGAAAGCCTGTATTTAAAGTAACATTTGTTTTTTGAGCATCATTGGAAAAAGACCAATTTTCGCCAGCAAAATTTTTGTATTCAATGCGCGGCGATTGTCCGTTAATCGAAAAAATGCTGTC
>JAQUSR010000188.1 GCA_028710155.1 Bacteroidales bacterium
TTCCCATTGTCTGATCGAAAGGTAAGCTTTGCCGGAATTGATCAATTCGGCCTTCTTTTGCCACCAAGCAAGATTGGCACGGATTGTATGTTTCTTTTCACCGGAAGACAACTTTTCAGCAAAGTTTGTCGGTTCCCCGGCGTTTGACATTCTTTTTGGAAATGCTTTTGAAAGCATCAAAACAACTTTTTTCTTTTCCATGATTTTAATTGGTTGTATGCAATTGCATTGCAAATGATTTACTTTTGATTTACTTTTGCTTGTTTCCCGAAAATATCGTTGTCTATTACCTTGTATCCTTTTTCTTCAAGGAACCGATCAACGACCGGGACATTTAGGCGGGTTTCTCCGTTATGCTTGAACCAACCCGGAAGTCCTTTCACGTCGGCCCAAAATTTGAAAGATTGAGAATTGGCGACTTGCTGCTTGAACCCGTAGAACTCGACAAAGCCGAAGTCACGGCGTTCACCTTTCGGATTTATCAAAGTGATCGGTTGTGCCATTATCGCAAACTTTCAATTCTATTGCGGAATCGGGCCGCATATTCTTCGTTTTTGTTTTCCGGGGAAACAAGGATCACCGTATTAGCGTCGATTCTCAAACAAACTTTTCCTTTATCCCGTTTTCTCAATTCTTCCAAGTCAATTGATCCATTCTTGGAAATATCGGCCTTTTGGGGCCGTTTCTGACCTTCGGCGGTCAAACCTTCATTTTTTCTTGGCATATATTACTGTGATATAGGTTGTTTTAAAATTTTGTTTATACGAATTGCGATTGCCCGAAATGTTGGGTTGTATTTTACTTCATCGTCGTACTTGTTCAGATAATGAAGCATCGTTGTATGATCCCGGTGAATATATCGGGCAATTTCTTTCAACTTCATTCCGGTCTTTCGACAATGATAAGTGAATATCATGCGAGCGAAGAAGGAATCACGACACCGGACTTCGGTTGTGTATTCTTCAAATTTCAATCCCATGACTTCTTGTATCGCCCCTTTGATTTTAAAAATTGTTATTGCAAGATATTTTTCGGATTCTTCTTTTGTTTGGAACAAAACTTTCATCCCTCTAACATCGGCAATGTGCTTTTCGATCATTGCCCCTTTGCTTTCGATCCAATTATCAAGCATATAAATTGAATCACATTCAAAAAGCAATTTCAGATCAAACAACATGTGTGATTCCCAAGGAGCATCGACACCCAAACGAAGTTCAAACGGGTTGACAACATCATGTCCAAGACCTTGCAAGTATGATTCCGCTTGCTTGAATTTCTTCTTTGCTTCTTCTGAAGGAAGGCCGGAAATTTTGCCCGAAATATAAGTCTTCATAATTGTTATTTTATTTATTATCAATTGAATATGTTTTTCGGCGGTCTTTGCCTTTTATCTCAAAGTAATTGCACATTTCATTCAAGCGGCTTGCAACTCGATCCCCGTATCGGTCGATCAATACTTTATGGCTCATGGGAAGGTTAGACGTTATAAGGGTTATTTTATCGGTGAAATCCCCCCTATATTCAAGCAATTGTTGTATAACCCCCATGCGATTACCCATGTACAGGCTTTCAATCGGTTCAGAACTTGAACCCAAGTCTTGAATTCCAAGAATAGCCCTTTTTTTATATTTGTCAATGGACCCTTTTTCGGTAAATTCTTCGCAAATTGTATCGGAACGAAAACAGGGCCAACGAAGGCAAAATTGTTCATTACCGATTGTCACTTGTACATTGTCAATATCGCAATACGCCGACATTATTTCCAAAGCCCAAGACTTACCGCTTCCGGTGTTTCCTGCAATGTATATTCCGGCGGTCAATCTTCCGGGAATGATCTCTTTTGTCGCCGGATCAACACATTTAAAGTCTTGATCCCCATGAATCCAACGGATCAAATTTTCATATACAAATCGGTTTTCGTTGTCAATACAGAACTTCGGGTTTCGGTCTTTTCCGATTGCTTCAACAACTTGCATTGCAAAAGGCAATTGGTAAGGCAAATATGAATTGCGTCTAATTGTATGAAAGAAACCTTTATTTCTTATATTCCCGATAATGCTTCCTATTGGTCTTTCCATATATCATTCACTTGTTGATCATTACTTGTTGGACCGGGTTTCACGTTCTTGTTATCATAATTTCCTTCAAGGACCTTGACCCAATTCTTTTCATTTGCAAATAACCAATCGAAAGTTGCCTTCCAACCTCTTTGATTGTCGCCCCGGCAAAACTTTGAAGCTTCCATTTTGACGAAGACTTCCTTCAGCGTTTCAAGGCTTCCTTGCATTTCTTCAAGACGAATCCGAATTTTATTTTTCCGGGCATCTGATAGTTTGACTATTGCCGAATAAGACGGGCAATGTGTTTGATATAATTCAACCACCGCTTTGAAATCAACGTCGTTCCCCTTTTTCTTCCCGTTTCCGACGACTTCTTCGCTTTGCTGACTACTTGGTTGATCGGGCGTTGAATCTTCGGGAACGAGGCTTTCTTGGGGTTCTTCGGTTTGTTCTTCTAAACGCCAACGGCTTTGCGCTGCTTGTCTGCGCTTGTCTGCGATATTTGCCCTTTTCTTTAGTCTTTTATTGACTGATTCGGACCAATAAAATTGCCCGTCATTCTTGAATAAACCGAATTCAAACACGACATCTTTTATCATTTTGGCATCACCATGTAATTGATATGCGAGCGCACCAACCTTTGACACCTCTAACATTCCGTTTTGCTCGTATAAATTTTCAATGATGCACCAATAGGCCCCCAACCCTTCAAGACCGTATTTTTGTTGCACTGCAACCAATTTAGGATCGTTTCGGGCGTTGAAATCATGCGAGAAAAAATAGGTTTCTTTTGCCATTGTCAATTCATTTAAAAAGTTCTGTAATTTTATCCCCCGATCCGGTAAAAGACCGGGGGAAAGGAAAAGCAATGATTATTGTTCAATGATTGCGATTTCCGGCGCAATTTCCCGGATTGCGTTAAGTTGTTCGTCGATCACTTTATCCCGAAGGTCTTCCAAGGCTTGACATGCACCCGGTGACATAAGATACAACTTCACGCTTCTTCCATTGATTGAAGCATAGAATTCAACTTCAAGGTCTTCGGCCGGACGTCCTTTGAAAAGCGGGATTCTCAATTTGAAAGCCCCCGGCAAATTGGAAGTAACAACGCCGGAATAATTATCGGCAAAGCTTCCGTTGTCCGCTTTTTGCTTTTCAATTGTAGTGTTGACCTTTGCTTCAAAGTTCTTTAAATCGGTGACAAGTTTCATGTTTTCCGATTTGTCCGGAAAGAAGGCACGATTCATTTTAAAGAATTGTCCAAGTTCGTTCGGGTCCCAAGCATAAGCATTGTCATTGATCCCAAATTCTTTGAATTTCGGGTGTTTCTGAAGTGTTCCAAGAACTTTACCTTCTTTGTATTGATCATCTTCACAGATCACTAACTTGATTGTCAGGTTTTCACGGTTTACGAGTACATGACAACGCTTTTGGTTGATTTGATCTTCTTCGGACAATCTCTTTGTCAAGAATTCAAG
>JAQUSR010000189.1 GCA_028710155.1 Bacteroidales bacterium
AAAAAGCCGTCGACGAACTCGCCGAAAGTCGGCCTTTTAGCACGACTGGCCAAAAAGCCCGCCTTGCCCTTTTTGTCCCCGGAGCGAACGAACTTGTCTTTCTTATGGAGGATGGGACGGTCGTAAATTGTCGCAAAACCGAACTTCAAAAAAAAGACGTCGCTTTTATCAATCGTGTCTCGCAGTTCCTTTCCGACTCCAAATAAAAAATTTTTAAAAAATTTCACAAATTTTTTCCTTACTTGTCGCCGACAACAAAACTGACTTTTTTGACCTTTTTTGACACTTTTTGAGACTTTCCGAAAACGGCCAAACCCCCTAAAACACGACCTCAAACGCACCATGCAAAAAAATCTCATTTCTCTTACAAGGCGGATGTCACAGGTTCGAGTCCTGTATTGCCCATTAAGGTCAGAATGAAAATTCTAGCCTTTTTTATTTCTTGCCAAATTCCGTATTTTACCGTATTAAATGTGCTTTTCTTCGAAATTTTCAGCACTCTATAATGTGAATTTTTGACCTCTTGACACTCTCTTTCGGACTGGTGATTAACCAATCGCGTCTTTTCCCAGTTTATCGAGTTTTGAAGAAACGTCAAGTAATGATTTATTGAACTGGTCCTGTTTGATATTTAATGAAACAAATGCTTCACCTGACTGAATTGCCTGAGTACTCATAGAACCCCCCTTGTTTTTTTCTGATTAAAATGTAAATTCAATATTAATAAAATGAAAGGAATGGAAAATGGAAAACATTAATAAAAATCAAAAATCAAAAAATGAACCTTTCTGGGTCACGCATCCCGAATACTATCCAAACGGACCAGACTCGCATTTACCTCCCCCCAAAAAAGAATCCAGATTGTTTGTGTCTGTGGTCTTCACGATTACCTGTCTTGGACTGTTTTTTGGAGCTACCGGGATATGCCTTCTGGTATTTGGAACCCCCTATGGTTGGCTACTTCTGATTCCACCGATTGCGCTATTGTCTTATTCTGGACAAAAAACCATATTATCTCAAGCATTTGCAGAAGCTCATAACGCCAATAAAAAAGCAGAACTGCGAAAGCAACGTATCGAAAAACGCTCAAAAAATAAATCAAAAAAATCAAAAATTCAATTACTGATTTATTGAACTGGTCCTGCTTTATGTTTAATGCAACGAATGCTTCGCCGGCCTGAATTGCCTGAGTACTCATAACGCCCTTGTTATTTCTACAAAATATGATAAAATGAAAATAAATGTGGTAAAAAATGAACGACAAAAACAAACAAAAATCAATTAAAAACATAACCGAAGAATTAGACCCTAACTACGATCCACAATCAAACCCCGAAATTGGAACAAAAGAATTGCTCGGCAGTTGTGGTTGTTGCTGTGCAATTCTCGCAATTTTAACAATGCTTCTATTCGCAATGATTAGTCCGTATCGCAAAATTATCATACTTGTTTTTGTTATCATCTGTTGGGCAATTGGAATTGCAAACGCATTTTCATCCTCACCCCCAATCAATCATTAAGTCATTAGCCGATAGCGTATTTCCACGGTTCCAGCTGTTTTTTGAAATAAACGAACAAAATGAACAAAATTAACAAAAATTCAAAAGACGAACCGTTTTGGGTCACGCACCCGGAATATTATCCCGACGGTCCCAAAACGCATCTGAAAAAACAAAACCTTACCGGCTGGAAAGCTACGGTGGCGTTGACTTTTGTGATTGGCTGTGGATTGTTGCTGGGAATCATGATCCTTTTCTTTTTTACGGAAGTTGTTTTCACTGAAAAAATATTTTACGCAATTCCATTTTTTGTGTTTTTTTGTTTCATTTTGGGTCTTTGGAATGGCTCACAAAAAAGCGAAGATGAAAAAAACAAACTTCGTGCCAAAAGACTCGCCGCAAATCGTCTTAAAAACAAATCGAAAAAATCAAAAATTCAGGACCGTGAAAAGTAGCTTGCGGACTGGTGATTAACCAATCGCGTCTTTCCACAGTTTATCGAGTTTGAAGAAACGTCAAGTAATGATTTATTGACTGGCCCTGTTTGATATTTAATGAAATAAACGCTTCGCATGACTGAATTTCTTGAGTGCTCATGCCCCGCCCTTGCCATATTGTAAAACTGTAGCTATTATATTAAAGTATGATTTTTGCGATAACAACAAAGGAAATTTAAAATGAACGAAACAAAAAATAAATCTGACGAAATTGAAGAACCGGTAGTTCCGAAACGTCCAACCTATGAACTCAACGGCGGATGCGGTGTTTGTGCTTTATTATTTTTGTCATCACCAATATTTGCCTTGGGATATTATTCCACAATGCAAGTAGGACTCTGGAAAACCCTTCTGGCATTCACAATTGGCATCTTTTTGACACCTTTCATTTTTTTAATTCCATGGTTTCTCTATAAATCTCAGAAACAATACTATATTGATTGCGTCAAAGATGGAATTCTGGAAGCTGAAAAAGCCAAACGTCAAAAACACACCCATTAACCAATCGCGTCTTTCCACAGTTCCAGCAGTTTCTTTCGACTTTTTTGGAGTGCGGGTTCCATGAAGGGACGGGGAGCGACGGTGCCGAGGCGTTTGGTCGTGGGGACGATGTGTCGCAGGGCCTGCATGATTTCGTAATTCTCCTCCGCAAGAGCAACTTCTTTGTCGCTACGCAAGTGTCGCCAGACGACGTAAAGCGTGTTGCTCCAACCGGCTGAAAGTTTCGGGATTTTCGGATCGTGTTCGCCGTACCCCCACGGAACCGACCAGTCGGCATCGGGTGCCGTGTCGAAAGAGGTTAGGAGAACCGGCCCCGTCCCACCTTTTCCGGCAGGAAGACCGACACCGAACTTCGCTTCGCGCCAGCTTTCAGGCAGTTTCACGTGTCCGCCCTTTTCAAGCGTGCGGGTCGTTTTGGCCTTTTTCCTCTCGAATTTGACCGGCCCAACAACGACGGAATCCGTGGCCTCGTCGTAGGCGTACTGAATTCCTTTCTTCAATCCGCCCAGAACACTTCGCGGAGGCGAGCCGGGTTTGGAGGGCGTTTTTTTGGACCGAATCAACTGAGTGGCATTCCTGCGCAAAATGGCACCTTGATGTCGGAGCACCTTTTTCTGCGCCTGAAGCACCGCTCGCGTCAGGATTCGGCCTTCGAAATTGTTGACAAATTCAACCATTTTCTTCCTTTAAGGGATTGATCGTCGCGATTGAGGGAAACTCAACCCGAACGCCACCAGAGGCAAGCACGCCACAGAAAAGTTTCTGAATCTCAAACCGCAGAAGCGAAAGGTCATCAAAACGTTTTTCGGTGACGGCTTCCCAAGCCCAGTTCAATTCGCGCCAGGTGGAAACATTCAGGTCACGTCGGGACCATCCGAGCAGACCGCACATTCTCCAGATCTGACGCCAGCATTGCTCAACGTCTTCCTGGCTGATTCGACCTGTTTTCTGGCCTCTTCGTGAATCATCTCCTGAAGAGCCCGGGTGGTTTTTGCGCTTTCTTCTTCGGCAGTTTTCGAGACGAGCACGATTCGGCG
>JAQUSR010000039.1 GCA_028710155.1 Bacteroidales bacterium
ACACCAAAGCATCGAGCATTAAACCGAAAGAACAAACGCCCAAAGATAAATTGGCTGCTGTGGATGCTGCCATCGCTCAACAAAAACAAACTAATGAACAGTTTCTCGCTTTTGTCAAAGACGGCGATGCTAAATTTGCCGCCAAACGTTGGTCGGAGGCTTTAACTGCTTTTCAAAGTGCTTTGACCCTCAAAGCTGACGATGCGGGTGTGGCTGCCAAAATTGCCAACTGCGAAACAGAAATTAATAAAGAAGCAGCTTTGGAAAGTCAATTCAATCAACATGTTGCAGATGGCGACCGCCTCTTTGCTCAACAATCGTGGAATGAAGCCAAAACCGCCTATCAAGCCGCTTTGCAAATCAAATCGGATAAAGCATTAACCGACAAAATCAAAGAAATTGATGACCAATTGCTACAAGAAGCCAACTTGGAAAAACAATATCAAACGTTGATAACACAAGCCGACAATCAGTTGAAAATCAAAAACTATATTGATGCTCAAGTGGCTTACGAAGCTGCGTTGCAACTAAAACCCGACGAACCGTTACCCAAAGAAAGATTGGCAGAGATTGCTTCCATTTTAAAAGACCAACAAGAAATGTTGGAAAAAAGCTATATCGATGCTATAACAGCGGGTGATAATTTCTTGCGTAACAACGATTTTGTGAATGCTAAAGCGGAATACACCAAAGCATCGAGCATTAAACCGAAAGAACAAACGCCCAAAGATAAATTGGCTGCTGTGGATGCTGCCATCGCTCAGCAAAAACAAACTAATGAACAGTTTCTCGCTTTTGTCAAAGACGGCGATGCAAAATTTGCCGCCAAACGTTGGTCGGAGGCTTTAACTGCTTTTCAAAGTGCTTTAACCCTCAAAGCTAACGATGCAGGTGTGGCTGCCAAAATTGCCAACTGCGAAGCTGAAATTAATAAAGCGGCAGCTTTGGAAAGTCAATTCAATCAACATGTTGCAGATGGCGACCGCCTCTTTGCTCAACAATCGTGGAATGAAGCCAAAACCGCCTATCAAGCCGCGTTGCAAATCAAATCGGATAAAGCATTAACCGACAAAATCAAAGAAATTGATGACCAATTGCTACAAGAAGCCAACTTGGAAAAACAATATCAAACGTTGATAACACAAGCCGACAATCAGTTGAAAATCAAAAACTATATTGATGCTCAAGTGGCTTACGAAGCTGCGTTGCAACTAAAACCCGACGAAACGTTACCCAAAGAAAGATTGGCAGAGATTGCTTCCATTTTACAAGACCAACAAGAAATGTTGGAAAAGAGCTATATCGATGCCATAACAGCGGGTGATAATTTCTTGCGTAACAACGATTTTGTGAATGCTAAAGCAGAATATACCAAAGCATCGAGCATTAAACCAAAAGAACAAACGCCCAAAGATAAATTGGCTGCTGTGGATGCTGCCATCGCTCAACAAAAACAAACTAATGAACAGTTTCTCGCTTTTGTCAAAGACGGCGATGCAAAATTTGCCGCCAAACGTTGGTCGGAGGCTTTAACTGCTTTTCAAAGTGCTTTGACTCTCAAAGCTGACGATGTGGGTGTGGCTGCCAAAATTGCCAATTGCGAAACGGAAATTAATAAAGCAGCAGCTTTGGAAAGTCAATTCAATCAACATGTTGCAGATGGCGACCGCCTCTTTGCTCAACAATCGTGGAATGAAGCCAAAACAGCCTATCAAGCCGCTTTGCAAATCAAATCGGATAAAGCATTAACCGACAAAATCAAAGAAATTGACGACCAATTGCTACAAGAAGCCAACTTGGAAAAACAATATCAAACGTTGATGCTCACTGCCACAACACAAACTGAAGCCAAACAATGGACTGCTGCTATTGAAAGTTACAATAAAGTTTTAACGATAAAGCCGGCCGATCCAACGGCAACCGAGAAATTGACTTATGTTACAGAGCAACTTCGTAATGAACAAGCCATCGAAGCCCAATATCAAGAATGGATTGCCAAAGGCGATGAGGCTTTTCAAAACGATCGTTTAGACGAAGCCACAACCGCTTTTCAAAAAGCTTTAACTTTTAAAGCCGAAGCCGCTTATCCTACGCAAAAAATTGCTGAAATTGTTGTCAAAAAACAAGCACACGCTCAACGTTTAGAGAGTTATAATCAATTGATTACAAGTACACAAACTGCCATTCAGCAAAAAAATTGGACAAAAGCCAAAACAGATTGTCAACAAGCCCTACAAATTTTTCCAGAGGAACAAGCTCCTAAAGATTTAATGAAAACCATTGAAACAGCATTAGCCGAAATAGAAGCTACAAGACAACTTTATAACAAGACCATCGCTGCAGCCTCTGTTGCTTTAACACAAAACAATCGCGAAGAGGCTTTGCTTCAATATGAGAAAGCGGCTTTGTTGTTGCCGGAAGAAATGTTGCCTAAAACAAAAATTCAAGAGATCAATGCTGCTATTGCTGCCGAAAAGAATCAGGAAATAGAACGACAATACGCTGCGTTGATGGGAGAAGCCAACACGCTCATTACCAATAAATCTTACGAATTAGCAGTGGATAAATTGGAGGCGGCTCTGCAAGTCAAACAAGGTGATGTTACGGCTCAAAACAAACTCAACGAGGTGAAAGCCACGATTCAACGTTTAGCTCAATTAGAAACCGACTATGCAACAGCTCTTCAAGAAGGTGATACGCATTACAATCGTAAAGAATACGAATCAGCCTTAACTTTTTACGAAAAAGCTTTAGCATTAAAACCCGATGAACCTTATTTGCAAGAGCAAATCAACAAAACGAAATACAACATTAACTATTCGCCCGAAAAACGACAATCCTTGGCTAAAGACTTTGTCAACAAAGGAATCGAATCGATGAATAATAATGATTTTGCAGCAGCCTCCATTTCATTTGCATCAGCCACCAGTTGGTATCCGGAAAACACCAATGAGGCACAAACGGCTTTGACCACGATGTTCGACAAGTTGAATAACGGAAAAGTAAAATCAATTTTGAACAATAAAACTACCATTGCAGCCAACACCACATTTAACATCAAAACATTTGTCGGCACTAACGATTTGGATGAAAAAGCCTTTATCATTTTGAAAATCAGCGGGAAGAGCGAGAAGGATTTCAATGTTTTCATTCGCTACGGACGCTATTCGATAACGTTAGGTAACAATATTTTGCAAGTGATTGCTAATGCTTCTGTCGGTTATTATTGTGTGTTAATGAAAGGCACCGAAAACGACATCAATTGGATGACGATAATGCCGGAAAACAGTGATATTACCATTGATGAAGTGATTTTGGTTTCTCCTAAATAAACCCCGTTTTTTCATTTATTCCAATAAAAAAGAGGACGCAAGCGTCCTCTTTTTTATTTCCATAAATACAATTTACATTTTTATGATTTTCAATGTTTTGGTAGAATTTTCTGTCGTAACGACTACAAAATAGATACCACTAAATTGATGTTCTAAATTCAATGTAGTATAAGCATTGGAAGTTTGTTGTTGCCATACCATTTTTCCCAATGTATTAAATACTTTAATATCTGCCGTTCCACTAAAATCTTCGTTATAAATGGTATAAATACCTTTTCCCGGATTGGGATAAATAATAATTGAAGTCTCATCAGCCACCTCTCCTATACCGGTACAATCTTTGAAAGACACATCTGAAATGTACAAATTATTACCGGTAGCTCTCACTGCTTCAAACCGAACCATTACTGTTTCTCTATCAGAATATTTTGATAAATCGACCTCATTGCAAGGTGTATTTGTAATATTATTACCACACCATTGATTTTCATTAGGAATAAAAGGTGAATTTTGTCGAGGTGCCGTAGCAAAATTATAACTCAAATTTTCGGCAAAAGCGGCTTCTCGAGTCCATGTTTCACCACAATCTGTTGAAACAGCTACATACAATGAATCGGAATAATTGCTTGACGACATCGCATAAGCATGACTAAAGTACATTTTGTAAGGAGCATCAAAATTCATGATCGGCAAAATCAAATAATCTTTTTGGAGCAATTGTGTGTTTCCATAAAAATTCATTCGTGCTGCTTTTTTCTGATTTTCAAATGTATAAAGATCCCATGTCAAATTGTTATTGCCTACATTTTCTACTTTCCAGCCAATTTCTTCAAAACTATTAATATCCGAGAAATCAACATTGCACTCCAACGGATTTCTTCCAATAGTGGTGATATAGTTTTCTTTTGTGGCTGTTGTAGATCCATTGCTATTAGTTGCCGTTAAAGAAACCGTATATTCTGTTACTTCTTCAAATTGAACTACAGGGTTTTGCGAAGAAGCAGAGGTGCCTTCCAAGAAAGAAACCGTATTGGGCGAAAATGTCCATTGCCATGCGATAGGACACAAAGTGGTACTATCGTAAAAATATACCGGCACATTCGGGCAAACAGCTTTTTCAAACGTATTGAAATCTGTTATCGGTTTCAACGAAGCAGAAACGTTGATAAAATTTTGTTTCGTTGTCGTAGTTGAACCGTTGTTATTGGTTACGGTCAGCGAAATGTTTTTTTCTCCCGTAGAGGTGAAAACAATTCCTGTCGGATTTTGTTCATTGGAAGTAGCCGGTGATCCGTCTTGAAATTCCCAATGCCATTCATCCACCACATTATAAGATTCTCCGTAGAAATCTATACCACAATTGGTGGTTACCACATCTTGTGAAGCTGTAAAATCTGCTTCAGGAAGTGTATTAAAAACCACTTCAAAGGTCATCTGATTACCAATAGCACTGATGTTTCGGATGGAGATACCTCCCGGCATATTGTTGCTCAAAAAGCAAGGCGGATCGGTTTGATCGTTAAAAGATGTTCGACCCGAAGCTGCCGAAAAGTGGGCAGAATTAATGGACCCGTTGTTGTAAGTATTTGTGCCGCCCGGACGATAGATATACACTTCATCGGGTGGTCCATCAGCATTTCCATTATATAACGTATTAATTCTGTATATCAACAAACCACTCCCCGGTAAATCATGTTCAAAGGCATGTGCTGTCCGATTTCGATATTCAATGGTAAAATATTCTGTTTCAGAATTGGGTGATGCAATTTTATAGATACAATTTTCACGATTCCACGGTGTATTGATGGAATAAACGCCTCCTTCGGTAATTTCCGGAATCTCTTCCAACCATCCGCCATATTTCCATTTCATGTAAGCACACATTGATTGTGCCGGATTGGAATTGGCACACATGACGTCCCACGGACCCACAGGGTCAATTGTATTATCTTGATAACGATACAAATCCGGAGATCCTAATGAGTGAAACATTTCATGACAAAGTACGCTCGACCGCGAGTTGATTAAATAATCTGACAACTGAAAATTGAAATCCCATACTCTTTTGTTGTGAATGTAGGCTTCGCGTCCATACAACGACCAACGATGAGGCCACAACAAGGTTGCCCATGCTGTTGTGCCGCCTTTGATGATAAAGCAAACATTATCCACATTGCCGTCATTATTATAATCAATATCCAAATCTTCCGGAACTTGATCGGCGATGGCAGCAATAGCATCTGCTAAAAGTTGAAATTCGCGTTCGTTACGCTCATCACTATATTCATCATAACCCTCGGGATTGGAATACGATTGAGGCATATAATAACCACGCGGATGAGAATCTTGGTAAGAAACTACTGTGGGTTGAAAGGTGAACGGAAAGAAATGAGTAGTGATATCTAATTGATTGTAAGAAACTTGTTGAAAATAATTTTTCATGGATTGGTCTTGCGGATTGGAAACATCGTTGAACATGTCCCAATAAAAAGCGGTGTCTTGCGAATATTCGCTTTGATCGCTAAACCGAATGTAAACCACCAAGTTGTTCATTTGTCCGATATTTCTTGAACCGGTTGGCGTTTGATAATTTTTGAGAGTCGTTACATCAGGCACATTTTTCCAAAAAGCATCCCGTTTGGCTTTCATAGCGGTGGCAGAAATATTCACGCCTGCCGAAATGCCTACCGATGCCGGATCAACCGTTCCAACAACATAATTAGAAGCAACAACCGTTTCTCCTTGTTTTATAGCATAACAATAGAAACCTGTTTCCTGATTTTGAATAATAGTAAAATGGTTCGCATCATGTAACCAATTGTGATACTCGTCTCCCGTGGCATAGCATTGCAAAATTTTTCCATCGGGTTGTGTAACACTGACCGGATAATCTTTAATGTATGCGGCAAAAACTGTAGCAAATCCTACAACCATCATTGCCAACACACAAGTGATTTTTTTAATCATAATTTGTAGTTTTATATAAAATAAGAATTTATTTTTCAATTATTTATAAAAAATATGGTATGTTTTGAACGAAATGTTTTTGAATTTTGATTCCAAAAAACACCTTTATTTTTACGTACCATTTTTTATAAAAATTTTCGGGAGCAAAGGTAATTCGTTTTATCACAATTGTAAATAGCAATTTTACCCATTCTTATTATCAAATTTCCTTTATTTAAAACGTTATTCATCAACACATTTTAAAATATTGAAAACCGATTATTGAAATACCTTTATTCTTTCTTTTAGCGGTTGAAACGTTTTTTCGCCGGCAGTTGCCGAGGGTTTTCCAAAAGGCATTTGTGCAATGAGTTTCCATTTTTCGGGCAGATTCCATTGTTGGTGCACTTCTGCATCAATGATGGGATTGTAGTGTTGCAACGACGCGCCAAATCCCACCTCTTCCAACATCGTCCAAATGGTCAATTGGTGCATTGCAGAGGTTTGTTGCGACCAAATCGGAAAGTTTTCGGAATAACTCGGAAAACTGTTTTGCAAAGACTCAACCACCGTTTGATCTTCCAAAAACAAAACGGTAGCATAACCGGCTGCAAACGAATCGATTTTATTTTGTGTTCCGGCAAATGATTCCGGTTTCACCATCTTTCGAAGTGTTTCCAATACAATGTTCCACAACTTTTTGTGATGTTCGCCTAATAACAACACCACACGTGTCGATTGCGAATTGAAGGCGGACGGAACATGTTGTACGGCAAAATTGATAATGTCTTCAATTTCCTTGTTGCTCACCGGAGATTGGTCGGTGATGGCGTAATAGCTGCGCCGTTGTTGAATTGCTTGTTTGAATGAAGTTTCCATAATACATAAATTTTTGAATAGGTTTTGTTTATAAATTTTTTATTGTTCTGATATTAATTTTAGATATTGCCCATAGCCCTCAGCCGCCATCTTTTCTTTGGGAATAAATCGAAGCGACGCACTATTGATACAATAACGTAAACCGCCTTTATCCTGCGGACCATCGGTGAACACATGTCCCAAATGGGCATCGCCGATTGCACTACGCACTTCTGTTCGTGTCATGCCGTGAGATGTATCCAAATGTTCTACCACTAAATTTTTATCAATGGGTTTTGAAAAGGCCGGCCATCCGCATCCCGATTCAAATTTATCGGTTGAAACAAATAACGGTTCGCCTGTTGTTATATCCACATAAATTCCTTCGCGAAATTCGTCATAATAGTCGTTTCTGAAAGGCGGCTCTGTTGCATTTTGCTGGGTTACTTGGAATTGTATTTCAGTCAATTGTTGTTGCAATCGGGTTTTGTCCGGTTTTTGATATAAAGGTTTTCGGTTGGCCGTGCGAGCTATTTCAAATAATTGAGGATTGATATGGCAATAGCCTCCTTCGTTTTTATCCAAATAATCTTGATGATACTCTTCTGCATTATAAAAATTTTCCAACGGCTTCACCTCTATCACAATTGGTTGAGCATATTTTTCAGATAATACGGCAATGGCTTTTTGAATAATCGGCAAATCATTTTCATCGGTAAAAAAGATTCCGGTTCGATATTGTGTACCACAATCGCCACCTTGTTTGTTCACGCTGGTTGGATCAATCGTCATAAAATACAACTCGAGCAACGTTGTTAACGTCACTTCGTTGGGATGATACAGCACTTTCACGGTTTCGGCATGACCGGTGTTATTTTTGCACACCTCCTGATAAGTCGGATGGGAAGTGTTTCCATTGGCATATCCGACTTCTGTGGCAATCACGCCGTGAATCTGTTTCAGAAAATGTTCCGTTCCCCAAAAACAACCTCCGGCGACATAAATTTCAGCGGTTTCTTTCATTTTTTCTTCGTTTAAAGATGATTTTTGTGCTGTTCCCATACAGGCAACAGCACAAAAAATCGTCATTATCAACAAAATTTTTTTCATAATTATGTTGATGGTACATCCATTATTTCAAATCGAATCGGTCGGCATTCATCACTTTCACCCACGCTTTGACAAAATCTTCGACAAATTTCTCTTTGTTATCGTCTTGAGCATAAAACTCGCAGTAAGAACGAAGGATGGAATTAGAACCAAACACCAAATCGACACGTGTTGCCGTCCAGCGTTTTTCACCGCTTTTACGATCTACAATATCATAAAGATTTTCGGATGATGGCAACCAATTATATTTCATATCGGTAAGATTGACAAAGAAATCGTTGGTTAAAACGCCTTCTTTATCGGTAAGAACACCATGTTTTGTAGCACCAAAATTGGTTCCCAAAACGCGCATTCCACCCATCAAAACCGTCATTTCCGGAGCGGTCAGCCCCATCAATTGCGTACGATCCACCAACAATTCTTCCGGCTTGACATTGTAATCGCATTTTAGATAATTTCGATAACCGTCGTGCACGGGTTCCAAAACGGCAAAAGAATCAACATCGGTCATCGATTCAAGAGCATCGCCTCGTCCTGCAGAAAAAGGCACTTTGACGGCAAAGCCGGCTGCTTGAGCTGCTTGTTCGATAGCCGCACTACCCGCCAACACAATCAAATCGGCAATGCTAACTCTCTTTTTTAACGTTGCTTGAATAGCTGCAAGTTTGTCTAATACCTTTTGCAGACGTTTCGGCTCATTGCCTTCCCAATCTTTTTGCGGAGCCAACCGAATGCGAGCACCGTTGGCACCTCCGCGATAGTCGGAACAACGAAATGTGCGAGCACTGTCCCAAGCGGTACAAATTATTTCAGAAGTTGTTAATCCGCTGTTGAGCAATTGCTTTTTCAAATCTTCGATTTCCTCTTCCGATAGTTGATAATCCACGGTTGGAATCGGGTCTTGCCAAATTAAATCTTCTTTGGGAACATCGGGACCCAAATAGCGGCTCTTCGGACCTAAATCGCGATGCGTGAGTTTAAACCATGCACGGGCAAACGTTTTTTCTAAAGCTGCGGGATCTTTGTAAAATTTCTCCGCATATTTATTGTATTCCGGATCAAATTTGAGTGCCATATCGGCATCGGTCATCATCGGGTTGCGACGAACACCGGGAATATGGGCATCAAACGGTTTGTCTTCTTCTTTAATATTGATGGGTTCCCATTGAAAAGCACCCGCAGGACTTTTTTCTAAACCCCATTCATAATCGAGCAGCAGATGAAAATAATCGTGGTTCCATTGGTTGGGGTGTGTTGTCCAAGCTCCTTCCAAACCGCTTGTTACGGTATGTTCTGGTCTGCTGTCGGGATTCTTCCATCCTAAGCCTTGATGTTCCACTGATGCGGCTTCCGGAGCTTGTCCCAATTTGGAAGCATCGCCGTTTCCGTGCGTTTTTCCGACGGTATGTCCGCCGGCAATCAAAGCCACCGTTTCTTCGTCGTTCATCGCCATACGACTAAAAGTCATACGAACATCTTTTGCCGTTTTCAACGGATTAGGAACACCGTCAACGCCTTCCGGATTGACATAAATCAATCCCATTTGCACGGCTGCCAACGGATTTTCCAACGATTTGCGGTCTTTGTCGTCTGAATAGCGGTTTTTGGTTGGAGCCAACCACTCTTTTTCATTGCCCCAATGAATATCTTTTTCGGGATGCCAGATGTCTTCGCGTCCGCCGGCAAAACCGAAGGTTTTAAAACCCATCGATTCATACGCCATGTTTCCTGCCAAGATCATCAAATCTGCCCACGAAATTTTGTTGCCATATTTCTTTTTGACGGGCCACAACAAGCGGCGCGCCTTATCCAAATTAACATTGTCAGGCCAACTATTCAGTGGTGCAAAACGTTGATTTCCAGTATTGCTGCCGCCGCGACCGTCAAAAGTGCGGTAAGTGCCTGCCGAATGCCACGCCATACGAATCATCAATCCGCCGTAGTGTCCCCAATCGGCGGGCCACCATTCTTGATTGTCGGTCATCAACTTTTTAACATCGGCTTTGAGTGCCGCAAAATCCAGTTTTTTAAATTCTTCACGATAGTTGAAATTCTTATCTTGCGGATTGGTTTTGCTGTCATGCTGACTGAGAATATCTAAATTGATAGCTTCGGGCCACCAACTCATCACAGAGTTGTGTACTTCTGTGTTTGCTCCATGCATAAAGGGGCATTTCCCTTTTTTTGATTCTTCCATAATATTAATGATTAATTATCTTTTAAATAAATTACTAACGATGCTTTTGCAATATTTTTTGTGCCGATTGCGATAGCAACACAACCGCTCCAGCAATGATGGATAAATCTTTGATCACCAACCTTCCGGCTCCCGAAAGAAGTGGAAATCCGTGCTCGCCGCTACCCAAATCGGGCACCCAACATTCGGGCGTAGTAACAAGAAACGACAGCGTTCCGATGGTCATGATGATTACCAACAATTCGCCCGCCATACCGATTTTTGTATTGAAAAAGCCCAAAAAGGTTAAAATACCTATGGACATAATCAAGATGCCCAAACCGTGCGAAAATCCGTAGGTGTTGTTGGCAACATGCCATTCATGTTTAACCGGATCAAATTCACCCTCTTTCAGCTTAAATTGTTTGTAGTCAGGAGCATCGTTGTTGTAAAAAAAGCTCATAAAAGGACTATTTGCAACGAAAGGAACAATTCCTTCTGCTTCATAGTTCCAAAATTTCAGACCGCCAATCCATACAAAAATAACTAAAATGGAAATTCTGATCATTCCATAGCCCAAGTTTTTGGTCGAGGCGGCAATACTTAAAAAAGTATTAATAAGTTTGTTTAACGGGTTGATTTTCATTATCTCGTAATATTAATAAATGTGTTGCAAAGAACTT
Source organism: Bacteroidales bacterium (assembly GCA_028710155.1). GTDB lineage: Bacteria > Bacteroidota > Bacteroidia > Bacteroidales > WRLA01 > WRLA01. Next base: position 11,106 of record JAQUSR010000039.1, read on the forward strand.
ACTTTTCTCCCGTCTCGACAAGAGTAATTTCACACATAAAGATGGCAATTATTCCCGATGCTCATTTTTAAGGAAATTGGAGATGCTGTGCTTGGTCATAATTTTAAAAAACCGGCTGAAATCGGAAGGTTCGTTAAACCCTAAAACATAGGCAATTTCTTTAACAGGCTTTTCGCTGTAAAGTAATAATCGTTTTGCTTCGGCAAGCGTTCTTTCTCGAATGATTTGTAATGGTGTCGGTAAATTGTGTTGCGAAAAAACATTGGATAAAGTTTTGGGCGATCGATGCAGCATTTCTGCATAATCTTGTACCTTTTTCTTTTCCTTGAAATGTTCATCAACTAAAACAAAAAAATTCCGCAAAAGGTTAAACGACTTTTCGTGTTCCATCGAAAAATCATATTGTTTTTTTGCAATACGCGTACAGTTAATAATAAACTGTTTCAACAAAATTCGCAACATCTCTTCTTGAAAGGTATCAAAAACATCGTATTCTTTTTCAATTTCATCTTTTATGTTTTGCAACATCTCCGATTGTTCGGGTTGTAGTTTGATTCGCATTATGCGATCGCTACCTTTAAATAAAAATCCGTTGCACGAAACCTCATCGTCATGGCCGAAAATACAGTAAAAATTGCTGTTGAACAACAACATGGTATAATCGCCATTAATTTCATTAAATTCAATATGATGCAAAGGCGACAAGCAGATGATTTCGTTGGCTTGTAGCTCAAAAGGAATATAATCGATTTTTAGCGAAAGCGTTCCATTTTGCTGCCACAAAAATTTATATAAAGAATGGTCAGCTTGTAAAAAACGGTTGGTATGAAAATCGTGGCAAATCGTTATGTTTCCTTTAAGTTTGGTTTGAAGAGAAAAACCCATAATCGTCAATTTTGATGTATTTTAGAATATTAATATAACCCTATTTTTACCATTTTATTATGATAACAACAAGGTCAAACATCGTTCAAGCCTTTGTGTTGATTTTTTCTCTTATAAAAACCTGATAAGTCAAAGATTTATTGAAAAACGATTCTGAAAGCGAAGTGATTGTGTCGAACGAGAAAAAATAGTTTTTCTTTTTTAAGCAATTGTAGTTAAATGGTTTTTTTACATCATCTTCGCTTTTCAGAATCAAATACAAAATTTTGTTAGTGAAGAAATTAGTATTTTCTTCTTTTAGATTTTTTGTTATGGCAAAATTATAATGACTTTTTTCAAGAGCCAATGGCATTTTCGTCTATTTTATTGGCAATACTTCCCGATGATTTGAACGATGATCGGCTCATTCCGAAAAAAAAAGAAAAATGTTGTTTTTCTTAATGATCATGTAAACAAAGACGTCCCATTTTAATTTCATCAATAGGTTGAAATCTACCTTTTGAGATCAAGAATGGCAGACACATTCTTCAAAAACTTTTTGACAAAAAATATTACTTTTGTCCCGCTTTTTGAAACAGAATCATCGACTCTCGCCAAAGATTATATTAAACTACTATTTATGAAAAATTGGATACATATTTTTCGATATTTGAAAGATTATAAACGATGGATTGCCTTGCATGTTTTTTGCATCATTTTTTCGGTCATCGGCTCCATTTGTTCCTTTGTAATGATTGCCCCTTTCTTGAAATTGTTGTTCGGAGTCGAAGATATCAATGTTGTGGAACCGGGTGCTTTTGAACTCAACGCCACTTATCTTTCCAATTATTTGAATTATTTTCTCAACAATATCATCGTCCATTACGGAAGCTATTCGGCATTAGGCTTTGTGGTAGGATTAGTTATTTTTTCATCGTTGATTAGAACGTTGTTTTCATTTTTGGCGTCATCGTGTTTAGTACCTATTCGAGGCGGAATTTCGCGTTCATTTCGCAATAAAATGTACGAAAAAGTTACAAAATTACCGCTTTCCTATTTTTCTAAAGAGAAAAAAGGCGATTTAATGTCGCGTATGACCAACGATGTTCAAGAGGTAGAATGGTCTATTTTAAGTTCTTTAGAATCATTCATTTGCAGTCCGATTGAAATCATCGGCTTTTTGTTAATGTTGTTTTTTTTGAATTATCAATTAACCCTTTTCGTTTTGTTACTACTGCCCATTGCAGCCTTAATTATTGGTTCGTTGGGTGTAAAATTGAAAAAATCATCTACCGATGCGCAATCGAAAATGGGATTGATGCTCAGCACTATCGAAGAAACACTTTCCGGCATTCGTATCATTAAAGCTTTTACTGCCGAAAAAATTGTCAATCAGAAATTTCAGAAAAAGAATCAAGAATACACAAAAATTCAAATGCGAATTTTTCGCAGAAACTATTTAGCATCACCACTGAGCGAATTTTTGTCGTGGGTAATTGTCGGCGTTATTTTAGCTTTTGGCGGATATTTGGTGTTGAACAGTAACAGCTCTTTTCCGGCTGAAGCGTTCATTACCTATATCATGTTTTTCACGCAAATCATTTCACCGGCAAAAAAATTCACTACCGCTAACTATAATTTGCAAAAAGGTGTTGCCTCGCTCAACCGCATTGAAGAGGTGTTAAACGCCAAAAACACGATTCTTGAAAAAGAAAATGCAATAAAAATTTCGTCATTTGCTCATCAGATTGAATATAAGAATGTTTATTTCAAATATTTGGAAGACTGGATTTTACACAACATTAATCTTACTATTAAGCATGGACAAACTATTGCATTGGTCGGACAATCCGGCTCCGGAAAATCGACAATGGCCGATATGTTGCCTCGTTTTTACGATGTAAATGAAGGCGAAATTTTAATTGATGGAAAAGATATTAAAGATTTAAACATCAATAATTTAAGAAACCTTTTTGGTATTGTAAACCAAGAACCTATTTTATTTAACGACACCATATTTAACAACATTGCTTTTGGTATGGAACACGTTGAGGAAGAATCGGTTTATCAAGCCGCAACAATTGCTAATGCACACGAGTTTATCGTTCAATGTCCCGACGGCTATCACACCAATATTGGCGATCGCGGCAACAATTTGAGCGGCGGACAGCGAACACGAATCAGCATTGCTCGTGCTTTACTGCACAATCCGCCCATTTTGATTTTGGACGAAGCCACTTCATCGTTAGATAGCGAATCAGAAAAATTGGTTCAAGAGGCACTCGATCATTTGATGAAAACACGCACCTCTATTGTTATAGCACACAGATTATCTACGATTTATAATGCAGATTTGATTTGCGTTTTACAAAAAGGAAAAATTGTAGAACAAGGTACTCATCACGATTTACTGCAAATCGAACATGGCATTTATCGGAAATTATACGAAACTCAGGCTTTTCAAGAATAACTCTTGTACTTAAAAAATGATACAACTTTTCACTTCCCGATTGCGAATTATTCCACTGCAAACACATCAATTTCAAGCTCTTCTTCAAAACAAACAGCCTGATGATATTGATTTTCAACTAACAAAATTGGATGAAGACACGCATTTAGCCATGAAAGGTTTATATCAAGAACTCATCAAAAACCAAGACCAATGGTGGTGGTTTACAAATTGGCAAATTGTTCTTAATCAAGAAAATATAGCTATCGGAAGTTGCTGTTTTGTACATTCTCCCGATAAAAATGGCGTTGTAGAAATTGGCTATGGCATAGACCTTCCTTACCGAAATCAAGGCTATATGACAGAAGCTGTTCAAAAACTAATTGATTGGACGCTACAACAGCCATCGATTTCTGCTGTAACAGCTCAAACCGAACCCGACAATTTTGGCTCACAAAAAGTTCTCCTCAAGTGCGGTATGACCATCGTTGCCGACAACAAAGAAAACCATTTTTTGAAATTTACGACCAACGCTATTTTAACGTCTTAAATGATAAAATATGCCACGAAACCGCTATAGCTATCACTAACAATAATAGCTTCAACCATCCGGCAGAAACCACCCAAATGATAGAAAATCCCATTGTGATCCATAGTAAACCAATAGCAACGATTTTTGTTGATAACGGAATGGCTTTATAAATTTGAAAATTTCGAATATATGTACCTAATTTCGGATGCGACATCAACCAATCGTACCATTTTTTTGATCCTTTCAGATATAAAAAAGCAGTCAAAAGCAAAAAGGGAGTAGTAGGTAAAATCGGTAAAAAAATTCCGATGATTCCTAAAATCAACGATAGCGTCCCACCTATCAAATAAAGAGTCTTCACAAATTATTTGCAATAACGTTTAATAACATTGTATGCCGGTGTAATTCCCAATTCTCCGGCTCGACTTAAATCGGGACACGCCTCTGTTGTGCGTTTTAAAAACACCAATAAAAGTCCGCGATTATAATAAGCCTCCGCCATTAACGGTTGCAACTCTATAGCTTTTGAATAATCGGAAATAGCACCCAAATAATCGCCGGCATAAGATTTAATGTTGCCCCGATTGTACCAAGCCGCTGCCCATTTCGGACGCAGCAAAATAGCTTGCGACATATCGTTTAAGGCATCACTATAATCCACTTTCACCTTTTGTATATTGGCGTTTTCTATGCCGATTTGTTGCTCATTTTCCCGCACACGTTCAGTAATAGCTTTGAAAACACCTCGATTCAACCATGTATATCCATCATCCGAATTTTCGTCAATAGCTTTATTGAACGCATCTATGGCTGACGATACATCGCCCGCCCAATACGAAACAATGCCTTGCAAAATAAATTGCAAATAAGTATCCTTTTCCGAAATTTCTTTGTTTTCTAAATATTCTACTAACTGATCTACCGAAACCGTGGCGTTACTTTTGATCAACCCAAAATTCAATTGATAACGATTGGACCGATTCAACAAATCAAACTCCTGATCCCACGATTCAGAACGCCTCGATTGAATATACGCTTCGTTAGTAGCAAAACACGTAACCACAAAAAACGGCTCCGGATCGATATAAATTTCTTGATATTCAATACGTCCTTCCATTTGTGATTGAGAATTAAATTCAGCATCAAACTCAATTATTCGATGCAATTGTGCAGAATCGGCATACGCTAAATAGGTGCTGTCTGTAGTATTTTCCATCCGTTTCATAATTGCCATGGCAGTATCTTGATCGGCAACAGCCTCCCAACGTTGATG